>JBAVLE010000169.1:0-16191 GCA_049688735.1 Candidatus Angelobacter sp.
GAGATAGATAAATCGATTGCGCATGGAATTCTCCTGGCGTAGGTAGTCCCTGGTTGATAGTACGCCTGCCGGACGGGAAAAGTTCCCGGAATTATAGGCCCAATTGAGCCGACAGGAGCGGAGACGCCCCAGGAGCAATGCCAAAATCAGACGAGTGGCTCGTAATAACGTTCGCCGGCGCAAGCCCGACACACGGTCTTGGCTCCAAGTTTGACCTCTCGCTTGAAATTGATGCCTTCACCGCATTGCGCACAGACAATCCGCTCACCTTTATAGCCGGGAAACTCTTCCGGCGGCAGCTCCACATGAACGGATTGCGCTTGAAAAAGCTGCTCATCGGTCATCTCTCGATAGGCCAGCATCTGCTGCTGGTTTTTGTTTTCAATTTCCGGGTGCATGCTTTTGGCCAGGGCTTTGGAAGATTCGCGGGCAGCAACGCGCACTGCTTTTCCGGTTTGCACGTCAACAAAGGTAGCGGCGACCTTGCCCCAATCGCGAAACTTGAGAGCACGCTTGCCCAAACGGCAGCCGGTGACGACCATCACGGCATCAGTGACGCAACGGTCGATTTCGACGAAGGTAACGGTGCGCTTGCGGTCCTTGCCTTGGGGATCTTCCAACCCAAGTTTCTTCAAGCCAAACATGGCCATGCGAACGCCCAAAACCTGTCCGGCACAAAGATGGCCATGCGCTACGGCGGCATCATCGAGATATTCCTGCAGAGACTTCATTGTTGCGGGCCCTCTTCTTCTGCGGTTTCCGGTTGAAGATCTGCACTATGCGCATGCACCACAAAGCTGGTCTTTTCTCCAGCGGCGGTGAAAGTAACACGACTGGGAGAGCGTTCCCAGAGGGGCGCCGCGCAGGCTGGGCCAGCATATTCTCTTCGCAAAAGAGGTTTGCGCCTGCCTAGTTGCGAGACGACCATATAGGTTTTGGAAGCGTCGTCTGAGGAGCCGCAGTAAGCGGCGTAATCACGATACCAGCTCGCTTGCGAGGTGTCGCTATCGAAGGCAGAAAGGTTAAGCGCTGTGACACGTCCGGTTTGGCGGTCAATGCTGAGCCAGGCGTCCAGTTGCCATATCCATTCGGGATTTCGAGCATCCTGCTGGAGCGCGTCATTGAGCCGAATGGCCCGCCGGACCACAAAAAATCTGTCGGTGACCTCGTGCACGGCACCGGTAGTGTGCTCGCGGGCCTTGCCGTCAATGATCAGTTCGCGGACCTTGAGTGGTTGCCTTTCGCCGGCTTCCGTCCGGACCTCCACTCTGCGCCACTGTCCCAAGGCAACGGTATGCGCTCTGGGAGCGGCGAAGCTGCTGGCCGCCAGCAAGAAAAGGCCGATGAACATCCAGGGCAGGCGCACGATGTGGCCAATTATATGGCCTTGCACCAAAAGAGTTAAATTTGCCGGGCGGGATCGCTCGGGATTATTAAGAACTCATAAACGCTGCGATTCCCGACTTGGAATTCTAAATGTGAAGCGAAACTCGGCCTTATTAAGGCTAATCTGGCGGTGGCAATACCTAACGAAACTCATTGCCAAATTTTGTTACTTTTATTTTGAAACGATTCGCCATAAAATTGTGGTTCTCCCCAAATCATACGTTTGTGGACAGCGCCTAAACAACCTCATCATAGGGCGGGATACGGGAGTATTTTTACTTTTGGATGACGACTCACAAGATAAACGCCCTCGAGAGTTGCTCGATACAACCCTCGAACTGACTCTACCCTCTCACTTAGCGATGGCACCCATATCGGAAAGGGCAAGGGAGGAGTATGGTCGCTCTAGGCAACGCGCGCCAAGGATTCTGGTTGTCGATGACAAGCTAGACACGCTGTTACTCCTTCGTGAACTTCTTTCCTCCCGTGGTTACGAAATCATTACAGCAACAGAAGCAGAAGAAGCCAAGCAGATGGTCCACAGTGAACGTCCGGAGCTTATCCTTCTGGACGTGGTCATGCCGGGCAAATCCGGCTATGATCTTTGCCGCGAATTGAAGGAAGACCCCTTTACCCGCCTGATCCCAGTGGTGATGATCACTGGACTATCTGACCGCGATGACCGGGTGCGCGGCATTGAGGCTGGGGCGGACGATTTCCTGAGCAAGCCGCTGTATCCGGAAGAGCTGTTTGCCCGCGTTAAGTCGCTGCTGAAACTTAAAGAGTTCACTGACGAACTGGAAAATGCTGAGGCGGTGCTGGTGGCGCTGGCGCTGGGTATTGAATCTCGCGATCCGTATACCGGCAACCATTGTGAGCGGCTGGCACGCTACGCGGCCGATCTGGGGCATCATATTGGGTTGGATGGCGACAGCATTATTGCCTTGAAACGAGGCGGTTATCTGCATGATTTAGGCAAAGTTTCCATTCCCGACGACATCCTTAAAAAAGGCACGCGCCTGACTCCGGATGAATGGGAGATTATGAAGCAGCACCCAGTCATCGGAGAGTCGATCTGCCGTCCGCTGAAGTCGTTCCAGAATGTTTTGCCTATCATCCGCCACCACCATGAGCACTGGGATGGCAGCGGTTATCCGGACCGGCTTACGGGATATGATATTCCGCTGCTGGCGCGAGTGCTCCAGGTAGTTGACGTGTATGATGCACTGCGCACCGCGCGCCCTTATAAGCCGGCGCTAAACCATGAAGAAGCCAAGCGCACCATGCTTGAAGAAGCTGCGAGGGGATACTGGGACCCGAATCTGGTGCCTGAGTTCTTTTCCATGCTCAAAAAGAAGGAACAAGCCGCATGAGCCTGGCAATCGAGTTTCCCTTGTCGAATGAAAGACTACAAGCGGCCCAGCCGCAATACAGCATTGTGGTGCCTGCTTACAATGAGCGCGAACGCATCGGCGGAACGCTGGAGCAGGTGCTGAAACATATCCGCGCGCAAAAGTGGAGCGCTGAGGTAGTAGTGGTGAATGACGGCTCGCGAGACGAGACCGCGGGCTTTGTCAGCGGGTTTGCTGCCGACCATCCCGAGGTGCGGCTGATAGAAAATCCCGGCAACCAGGGCAAAGGCTATGCGGTCCGCAACGGCATACTCAACGCCCGGGGCAAAGTGATTCTTTTCACCGATGCCGATCTTTCTTCTCCGATTACGGAAGCAACCAAGCTATTTGCCGCGCTGGAAAAAGGCGCAGACGTGGCCATCGGCTCGCGGTGGCTTGATCCTTCATTGCAATTTCAGCGGCAGCCGTTGAAGCGTCAGATCATGTCACGCACTTTCAACCTGTTTACTCGTGCGGTGCTGACCTTTCCTTACCATGACACGCAATGCGGTTTTAAGGCGTTTACGCAGCGCGCGGCCAAGATGATTTTTCCTCTGCAGAAAATCAATCGCTGGGGATTTGACGCGGAGATTATTTATCTTGCCCACCACATGAAACTGGAAGTAGCTGAAGTAGGGGTGGCATGGGGCAACGATGAGCGTTCCAAGGTGCATCCATGGCGCGATGGCTTTTATATGGGCGTGGATACCCTCAAAATACGCTGGCTATCGTTGACGGGCGGATATCGCAAACCTGCGGAGACGGCGGAGAAGACAACCGCCATTGATTCATAGCCTGTTTTCATTAATAGGCAATTTACCTGCGTCCAGTCAACGGTCACTTATGGTTTTGCTAAAAAGCAAATCCCACCACGGATGAACACGGATGACACGGATTCAAAATGATCCTATTGCAACTTTTTGATCCGTGTAAATCAGTTTTATCAGTGTTATCTGTGGTGAGGTTTGGGGTTTTTGGTCAAAGCACTCAGTTATTCCGGAACAAAATAGAACGCCACCGCCACAATGGCATAGACAGCCAGAAGCTGCGCGCCTTCAAACCAGTTGGTCTCGCCATCGGATGAAATCATCTCCACGATCAGCACTGAGAGTACGATTGCAGCAATTTCAAAGCCGTTGAATACCAGCGTCATGGGATGGCCGATGGCGACGGAGAGAAAAACCAGCACTGGCGCAACAAACAGAGCGATCTGGGTGCTGGCGCCTGTCGCAATCGACATTGAAACGTCCATACGGTTGCGGCGGGCCATGATGACGGCGGTTGAATTTTCCGCGGCGTTGCCGACCAAAGCCACCACGATCACTCCAACAAAAAGTTCGGTCATGCCAAGCGCGTGAGTGACAGGAGTGATTTGTCCGACCAGGATTTCACTCATGCCGGCAATGAGGAGAGTCGCGAGCCCGAGCGAAACAATGGCCTGAGTGCGTGAACTTCCCCCCGCACCTTTTTCCGGATGCTGTACGGCTGCAGAACTGCGGTGCGTGCGGAAAACAAAGAACATGTTCAGCAAGTAAAGAGCGATGAGGACTCCGCTGGTCCAGATGCTGAGGTTTTGCAGTTTAATGTCGTGATGCTGAAGTGTCCCGAAGAGTGTCAGGTTGAAGACCGCCGGCATTACCAGCGCAGCCACCGCGATCATCAGCGTGGTGGTGTTCATGGAAGACGTAGTGCGGGAAAAACGCTGTACCGGATTACGCAGGCCGCCCGCGACCAGGCTGAGCCCCAGCACCAGAAGCAGGTTGCCGATAATGCTGCCGGAAAGGGAAGCTTTGACCACAGTGATGTGCCCGGCGCGTAACGCGAAAAAGGCAATGATCATTTCGGTGAAGTTGCCCATGGTCGCGCTCAGGATGCCCCCAATCGCCGGCCCGCAGTGGGAAGCCAGGTTGCCGGTGGATTCACCCAGCACGCTGGCCAGCGGAGCAATGGCCAGAGCTGAGGCAATAAAAATCATCAGCGGCGAAACGTGCAGTAGATCCAGGATGATGGCAACGGGCACAAAGAGAAGCAGCAGGTTCAGCCAGCGGTGCGCAGTCTTCAACGGGAACCTACTCCAGAACGTGCGAGGCGGCGGGCGATTTGGCATCTGGAGGATTGTAAAAGATCAAAACGGAAAGACCGCCAAAATTGGCGGTCCTGGGAAACGCTAAAAGCATGTTATGGATGGGGATTCAGGAGGCGGCAGCGCGACGCACAAAGGGCGCTTTACTCGATGTTTTGCGAACAACTTCAACGCCGCGCTGGCGATCATACGTGATCGTCATGTCGCCGGAGCATGGACCGCAAAGCCAGAAGTGTTCCACCCGATGCGTGGCTTTAGGTTTGGTTGGGGCAGCGCTCAGCAACTCAAACTGCTGTTGCGGCGATTCAACCATAAAGATTTTGCCCTCACGCAAATAGACCAGCGGAGTAGAACAGGAAGGATTAGCGCATTTAGCGAGCATAGTTACTCCCTTGCTTACCGGACTATGTTTTGCAACTATTGTTTACAGAACATGTTTTACAGGCACGGCACAAAGATCGGGCACTTTGTCTTGGGAATAGATGCCTGGTTCCGTCGGTTGGTTCGCTGGAAAATGTACTTTTTTGCACAACCAAAGCATCGAAAAATATCTGGGAGCGGCGTGTCTAGCAGACCTATGGGAACCATTAAGCCGCCTTGAACTTGATTTTCTGTTATTAAATTCGGCTTGGGACTTGCTTCTGCTGGCTGGACTACCTAGAATTTTATGTATCTGAAAGGCCTAAAGAAAAATCTAAGAAGACCACCGTACGGGGCGGATGGGGCATATATGGGACAGGCAGCTTCTCTGGGAAAGACTATGCATCGAGTTTTAATTGTTGAAGACACACCAGCCGATGTCCGGCAATCTACGGCAGTCGTTAAGAAACTGGGCGCCAATGACGTGACTGCACTGAATAACGTTGCAGCAGCAATGCTCTTTTTGCAGGACGTGTTGGAAGGAACTAAACCGGCTCCGGACCTGATCCTGTTGGACTTATCGTTTCCGCGGGAAAGCGGCTTCGAGGTATTGCGGTATTGGAAGTCGAATGCGGAACTCCATCGGATTCATGTGGTTGTTTGGACAGTGATGGGGGAAACAGAAAAGAAGCTATGCCAGTTTTTTGGAGTAGAGCACGTGGTACCCAAGTGGGCGGGCCCCAAAGAACTGGAAACAGCTCTGAAGACTTTTGTGCAGGACTCCAGGTTGGCGTAGAGCTAAGCATCAGACAGCGTCATCGCTTCCATTTGCATCCAAACTAGCCGCTGCATTTTGGGGCGACCTTGCCGCGCTGAAATCGTGCCTGCCCATCTGAATAGTATTCCCACAGTTCCGTTACAGGGTTAAGTGAAAGCACCGCAAAATTTCTGGAGGACCTATTGATGAGCAAATTGCCTGAGATGATCAACAAGCATCATGAGGAGATACGCGCAGACTGGGTGAAGCAGATGAGCAACACAGTGCGGCGCGCGGATCTGATCAGCAATCAGGAACTGGAATCGCAATCCCGTGAACTGATGGATGCGATTGCCGGCGGCGTCAAGTCGGGGGACGTGACCAATCTCGATGGACCGGCGTGGGACCAGGCGCGGGATACGCTTGGCGCGATCTCCGCATCGCGGGTCAAGCTGGGCTTTACTACCAGTGAAACCGCAACTTTTGTGCTTTCGTTAAAACAGCCAATCTTCAATGCTGTGCGCCGGGAAAATCCCTCAGACCCAGCCGCGCTTTTTGACGACATATGGAAAACGACCCAACTGGTGGACAAGCTGGCGCTGATCACGGCTGATGCTTTCCAGGCCACGCGGGAAAAGTTCATTGCGCGGCAGCAGGAAGAGCTGATGGAGCTCTCTACGCCGGTGGTGAAATTGTGGGATGGAATCCTGGCTTTGCCAATCATCGGCACACTGGATAGTGCGCGCACTCAGGTAGTAATGGAGTCATTGTTGCAGGCCGTAGTGCAAACGAACTCGCGCGTCGCGATCATCGATATTACGGGCGTGCCCACCGTGGACACGCTGGTGGCGCAGCATTTGTTGAAAACGATCACCGCAGCCCGGCTGATGGGCGCGGACTGCATCATCAGTGGCGTGCGCCCGCAGATTGCGCAAACGATTGTTCATCTTGGCATTGACCTGGCCGGCGTGATCACCAAAGCAAAGTTGTCTGACGCGTTTGCTTTGGCCCTTCAGCGAACAGGGCAGGTGGTGACAAGGGTCAACGGCGACAAGGCCGGCAGAAAGACGCTTCTCCGGCGGGAGGAGTAAATGGAACGTATTCCTATCCTCCGCATGGGACAATTCCTGCTGGTCACAATCCAGGTAGACATGCATGACCGGCTGGCGGTGCAATTGCAGGACGATCTAACGGAAAAAATTTCTGAGTGTAGTTCTCGCGGGGTATTGATCGATATTTCAACGCTGGAGATCGTTGATTCATTCATTGGCAGGATGCTCGCTAATATCGCCGCGATGGCGCGAGTGCTGGACGCCGAAACCGTAGTAGTGGGAATGCAACCGGCAGTTGCCATTACGCTGGTTGAACTTGGCATGTCCCTGAGCGGGGTGCGCACGGCGCTGAACGTGGAAACGGGGATGGAGCTTCTGTATGAACTGCGCGGAGACTTCCATTCGGAGTTGGGCGGATGAAGTCGGCAAAGCAGGAAACCGTACCAATTGCCAATTCAAGTGATGTGGTGCTGGCAAGACAAAAAGTACGGCAATGGGCCATTGAAATGAAGTTCACGTTGGTAGACCAGACCAAACTAGTGACTGCCGCGAGCGAACTGGCCCGCAATGCGCTGGAACATGGCAAGGGCGGCCACATGGTGATTGAGCAGGTAGAGAATTCCATCAAGAGCGGGCTGAAACTGGTGTTTGAAGATCATGGCCCAGGGATCAGTGATGTGGATGCGGCCTTGCGCGACGGGTACACCACCGGCGGGGGCATGGGGCTGGGACTCGGTGGGAGCAAAAGACTCGTCAACGACTTCCAGATTGAATCAGAGCCGGGTAAAGGGACCCGCGTTACGGTGGTCCGCTGGAAATAATGTTTCTCTCCCAGACGGTCCCGTTGTCAGATTTCAGTTCCACGGCTGAAGCACGTCGCGCCGGAGCGCGCATGGCCGCTTCTCTGGGCCTGAATGAAACAAAATCAGGCGAGATGGCCATTGTGATCACAGAAGCCGCCCGTAATGCAGTGGTTTACGCCGGCGGAGGGCATCTGCTGCTCTCGGGAATAAAAACAAAAAGCACGACGAGGATGGAAATCGTGGCCCTGGACCGTGGGCCAGGCATCGCTGATCTCTCCCGCGCTTTGCAGGATGGATACTCCACCGGAGGCACTCCGGGAACCGGGTTGGGCGCAATCAAGCGCATGGCGGAAGTTTTTGACGTGTTCAGCAACGGCAAGGGCACCGCGATCTTCGCCCGGATCGAGCAACCGGAAAGCGAGAACCTGCGCAAAACACCGGTGGAACTCGCCGGGCTAGTTTCCCCGATTGATGGAGAGAAAGTGAGTGGCGACAATCTGGCATGGGAAATCAATGGAGACCGCTGCATCGTGTTGGCGGTTGATGGATTGGGCCACGGAATCCAGGCGGCAGAGGCAGCCGAAGAAGCGGTGCGGGTGTTTCGTGCCCATAGCGACGAAACACCAGCAAACCTTATGACGCGGCTGCACGATGCCCTGAAAAAAACACGAGGCGCCGCGGCAGCCGTGGCGGAAGTACGCGCTTTGGCCGGTACCCTGACCTATGCCGGCGTGGGCAATATTTCCGGGAGCATCCTAAGTAATACGCTGAGCCGCAGCCTGGTTTCACACAATGGGACCCTGGGATACGTGATGGCGAGAGTCCAGGAGTTTAAGGTGGAATGGCCGAAAGACGGAATTCTGGTGATGCATTCTGACGGCTTGCAGTCGCGATGGGACCTCTCGCGATATCCCGGCCTTCTTGCGCGGCAACCGGCGCTGATTGCAGGCGTTCTCTTACGAGATTTTCGCCGAGAACGAGATGACTCAAGCGTATTAGTGCTGAAAGGGGCGGCGGCAATTTAGTCCGATCCAGTGAACCCAATCCAGTGAAACCAATGAGCAACCGGCTTTCGACCATCCCATTACGGAACGAACGCGACGTGGTCCAGGCGCGCCAGCGCGCGCGAGAGATCGGCGCTTTGCTGGGATTTGACAATCAGGAGCAAATCCGGCTGGCCACGGCCACATCAGAGATGGCGCGGAACGCCTACCGCTATGCTCGCGGCGGAAAAGTCAATTTCGATGTTGAAGTCGGCCGAACACAAGTGCTGGTGATCACGATTTCCGATACCGGTCCCGGAATTGACAATCTAGATGAAATCTTTGAAGGCCGTTACCGTTCTACTACCGGCATGGGTTTGGGAATTGTAGGCACCAAACGGCTGATGGACAATTTTGAGATTACCAGCAGCCCTGCCGGGACCCTGGTAAAAATGGGCAAAGACCTGCCCGTCGCCGCGCCTGTGCTAACACCTGTGCGACTGAAGGACGTAACCGACAAGATCAACAGCAAGACGCCGGAGAGCCCTTACGAGGAGATTGACCGCCAAAATCGCGAGCTGCTGAAGACGCTGCAGGAACTGCGTGCACGGCAGGAAGAGCTGGCATTGCTGAATCGCGAACTGGAAGATACCAACCGCGGCGTGGTTGCGCTTTATGCTGAGCTGGATGAGCGCGCGGATTATTTGAGGCGCGCTTCTGACCTGAAGACCAATTTTCTTTCTAACATATCGCATGAGTTCCGCACGCCGCTGAACTCCATCATGTCACTGGCTCGGATATTGCTGGACCGGCTGGATGGAGACCTTACAAGCGACCAGACGACGCAAGTGCGATTCATTTTGGAGTCGGCGAAGACGTTATCAGAGATGGTGAATGATCTCCTTGATCTGGCCAAGGTGGAAGCAGGGAAAGTCCGAATCAGGGTGAAGACTTTTGAGGTAATGGAGCTGTTCAGCGCGCTGAAAGGCATGTTGAAACCGCTGCTGGCGGACAATAGTTCGGTTGACCTGGTTTTTGTGGAAGGATCCAATCTCCCATCATTAAGGACAGATGAAGGCAAAGTCTCTCAGATACTTAGAAATTTCATTTCCAATGCAATCAAATTTACGCCGCAAGGCGAGATAAAAATTTCCGCCGAGCTGCACGGCAGCGGGTCCATCCTGTTCGAAGTTACAGACACAGGAATCGGGATTCCAGAGGAACACCTGGAGACGGTGTTTCAGGAGTTTTCTCAGATAGAAAACCCATTGCAAGATCGCTATCGTGGCACCGGGCTGGGCTTGCCGCTCTGCCGGAAGATGGCCCTGCTGCTGGGTGGAAAAGTTTGGGTAAAAAGCACGCTGGGCCGCGGATCAAGCTTTTTTGTGGAGCTCCCGATTATTTACAAAGGCGAAGCAGATGTGGCGGGCTCGCGCGAAGAAATGCCGGCGCCGGAGTTTTCAAAGCCTGCGGTGTTATTGATCGCGCCAGACGCGCAGGCATTCGCATTGGTTGATCCGGAATTCAAAACATCAGAATTTCAGCTCATTCACGTAGAAAGCCTGGAGCGGGCGGAGACCTGGCTGCAGCGCCACCAGCCGCGCGCTGTGGTGCTGGATATCGATGAACTGGGAAATGCGGGATGGGATTTCCTGCGATTTTTCCAGAAGCCGCAGGATGCAGGAGAACAGATCCCGGTCATCGCCGTAACTGCGCCCATGGATGCGACGCGAGCTTTGGACACGGGAGCGGCGCTGGCCATCAGCAAACCACTGGAAGCCGCGAGCGTGTTGCAGGATGTCCGCCGCGTTACCCGGCAGGAAAAACCCAGGAAGCTGCTGCTGGTGGACGACAATGATTTGTCATTGTATATTTTGCGCGAGTTGCTTGACCGTCCGTGGCTGAACCTGGTGGAAGCACGTAATGGGCAGGAAGCGCTGGAGATGATTGATCGCGAACAGCCGGATGCCGTGATCCTGGATCTGGTCATGCCTGGGATGGGCGGATTTGAAGTTTTGCAGAAGCTGCGGGACCAGGAACAGACACGCCGCCTGCCGGTGATTGTGTACACATCAAAACTGCTGACCGCCGAAGAGAAGAAACGGCTGACCGATTTGTCTGCTGGGTTGATCGCCAAGAGCGATGTGACAACGTCGCTTTCCCCTGAATCCTTGTTGAACTCACTGGCTAAGATGGACATTGCTGGGCCACAAGTAAAATAGTCAACATGACAGCGCACCAGACATCACGGGTCCTGCTGGTTGACGACATGGAGCAAAATCGCTACGTGCTTTCGCGGATTCTGGCGCGCGCTGGCATGGAAGTGGAACAAACCACAACCGGCAAAGAAGCTCTGGAACGCGTGAAATCCTATCCGGACCTGGTGATCCTTGATGTGAAGCTGCCCGATATCTCAGGGTATGAAGTGTGCCGTCGGATCAAGATCGATCCTGTCACCCAATCAATTCCGGTGCTGCAAATCTCCGCTTCATTCGTCAGCAATGAAAGCAAGGCACAGGCCCTGGAAGGCGGCGCGGATGGATACCTGACGCATCCGATTGACGCAACTGTTCTGGTGGCGACAGTTAAGTCCCTGCTGCGGCTGAAGCATGCGGAATTGATCTCGCACGAATCAGCCCAGCAGTGGCAATCCACGGTGGACGCCCTACCGGAATACCTGGTGCTGCTGGATACCGAAAACAAAGTTGTGCGCTGCAATCGGGCTTTTGCGGAACTGAGCGGAAAAGCTTTCAGCGAAGTCATTGGGCACGATGGCGTGGAAATCCTGGAACAGGTGCTGGGAAGCGCGGATTTTCTCTCTCACAGCGAAACCTCTCGTTATGTGGCCGAGCAGCAGCACGGGCACCACTGGTTTCTGGTGACAGCTGATGCAGTGATGACCGGCGAAGAGCGATTTGGCTCGATTGTGGTGCTGACCAACGTCACGGAGCGGAAGCTGGCGGAAGAAACGTTGCGCCATACGGAAAAGCTGGCAGCGACCGGAAGACTAGCGCAGACCATCGCGCATGAAATCAACAACCCTCTGGAAGCCTTGACCAACCTGATCTATCTATGCACGCACACCGAGGATCAGCAGCAAGTCCAGGAATTTTTGAAACAGGCCACCAAAGAGCTGGAGCGTGTTGCCAAAATCACAAAACAGATTCTCTCTTTCCATCGTGAAACCAAGAGTGCGGAGGCGTTGGATTTTCGGGAGATGGTGCAATCTGTCCTGGCGTTGTACGCGGTGCAGATGGAAGCCAAGCACATTTCCGTAAATTGCCCAAAAGGCCCTGAGTTTTGTATCCACGGATTTCCCGGCGAACTGCGCCAGGTTTTTGCCAACATCATCGGCAACGCCATTGACGCGTCGCCTGACCACGGACGCCTTTGCATCCGCATTCGTAAAGGCAGCTCACAGGACGTTCCGGGCGTGGTGTTCACCGTCCACGATGAAGGCCCGGGCATACCAAAAGAGCTGCGCAACCGCGTGCTGGAGCCATTCTTTACCACTAAAGAGCTCAAAGGCACCGGGCTGGGACTATGGCTGGCCAATAGCCTGGTGATGAAACATCGGGGAACCCTGCGCTTCCGATCACGACACGCCAGTGGCGGGGCTGGAACATGCTTCAGGGTCTTTCTACCGATTGGAGCGCCGAGTGAATTCACATCCAGGGCTGAAGAAAGGCCGACGCCGGAACTAATTCAGAAACGTCGATCCGGATAATTCCGCGCGCTTACTTCCCGGCACTCCCCGCGCTAAGAACGCTAATTAGGCCATTTCAGTCCTTACTAATCGCCACCTTATCGCTGAACCCTATTTGCGCATTTGCTCTTAGCTTCCAGCCAGCGCAGGCAGCAGGACCATCAACGCGGCGATCCACAATCCCATCCAGATCAAGAAGTTTTTGCTGCCCGTCATCTCTCCAGTATTCACGATAAGCCCCTTTCCAACGATGTTGCTGAGCAGGGATACTGCAACTGGGGAGCCAGGAGTTCCGTCTTTTTACTATCAACAGCTTACAGCGCATTTAAAGGCGCTCTGTGTGTCAGAAATCTCTGTAAGCGTGTTCCGGCGCACACAGCTTTAGTGGCTGATTTTCAACTTTCGGCCGGCTCCTCGAAATTTTGAAATGCAGGATTTCACAATGTTCCCACGATATTCAGGCAGATGCGGAATTTTCCAGAACTTCGCGCAGCTTGGCGGAAAGAATCTTCATGGTAAAGGGCTTATGCACCAGGACGGTGCCAGGCTTCAAAACGCCGTCAGGTGCCAGGGACGCATTGGCATAACCCGAGATGTAGATGACTTTCATTTCCGGACGCGAGCGCATCAATTTTTCCGCCAGCATGGGCCCTGGAAGCGGATGCATCACCACGTCGGTTAGCAGCAGATCAATTTTCCCCGGATATCCCTCCGCCAGTTCCATTGCCTCATGGCCGTCGGCTGCTGAGAGCGTGCAATATCCCAGGTGACAGAGCAGATCCACGATGACGGTGCGCAGAGACTCTTCGTCATCCACCACAAGAATGGTTTCTTTACCGCGATCGTATTCCAAAGGGGGTGTTCTCAGTTTCTGCCCGGATTCCGGGAACCAGGCCCGCTATTGCCTGAGATTGTGAACCTGTTAACACGGCGTTTCAACTGGAAATCAGAGTTTCTTTGACCTCAGACCACACGGACGTAACAAGAGATACTTTTACCATTTGTTCGCCATAATGCAGAAGCGCTGCACGCTTCTCTTGTCAGACTTTGAACGCGGGCGAGAATAGTCGCGGTGTTAGGCCACGAACTAAGGGAGGCTCACTCTTCGCTCACGCTGCCGGTTTCTTATTCTCTGGTACAGCGACCTCATCAAATCTGGACGCAAGCTGGCGCAGAGCTTCTGGAACGCCAGTTCCAGCCATGGGCTTGCCGTGTCCTGGCGCAACAATCAGAGGATCCAGACTGGCAAGCTGCTGTACCGATGCGCGCGCCTGGTTCCAATCCTGGGTGAAGTAGGCAGGGGGCCCATGCAGTTCCGGCTGCTGGGCAATGGCTGCTTCAAAGAATGATTCCGGCTTGGTCGTGCAGAAAGCATCACCGGCCAGCAGAGTACGGTCTTCCCGCCTGAAAAAGGACACATGCCCGGGCGTATGTCCCGGAGTATGTATGACTTCCCATCCGGGAAGTATGGACGATCCGGCACGGTCTTCTTCCGCGGGCAGAGCCATTAGGCGATCTTGAAGGTTGACAGGACTGCGCGGGTAAAGCGGGGAGAGTAGAGTCATCAGGCCGCCGCCCGCCGCAACGTTTGGTTTGGGATATTCCTTTTCGCCGGTCAGATAAGAAAATTCAAGCGTATGCCCATAGACGGGCACATTCCAATGGTCGGCCAGATCGCGGGCAGCACCCACATGGTCAATATGGCCATGCGTGAGAACGATGGCGTTTGGAGCGCGCTTAAAATTCTTCTCTGCCCAAGTGCGAATTATTGAAGAAGAGAAGGGAATACCTGCGTCAATCAGCGTCCATGAACCGTCCTGGTGTATGACACTAAAAACGTTCACAAATGCAATGCGCAAGCCTTGTACGCCGGGCGCAACTGCGTCTATGGGGATGATTTGATCTTCAGGAATTTTTATGGCATCCATAGCTTGTGTGATGCGGCAAGATGGAGTGGCGAAACAGCTCCGACCGGGGCTGCTCGCAGAGACCGTCGATCGCCGGCCCCTTTGTTCCTCACCATTCTTATAGCCAAGCCCTTACGATCGCGAGTTTCGTTGATCCCAGTTCGCCATTCTTTAAGACGAAAGGGTTCGGCTTGAATGATGTTCTGCGCCTCGCTCAGCCGTTACGGACATGCAGGCAGGATGGTTTATAAACACTGCAATCTTCTGCAACCCCGCGCCTGTAAATGGTGTGGTTACAGCAATAATTTGTGTCTGGGTGTTCGGCAGTCGAGTAGAATTGCCGCAACGCAGTTTCGATTAAATTGAGCCCTCAACATGCCAGACATTTCGCAAGCAGGCGCTGCCGCGTCTGATCCCGGGTCATTGACGGGCAAAGTAGTGGGTCGATTTGTAATTCGAAAGCCGCTGGGCGCTGGCGGCATGGGCCAGGTCTACCTGGCTGAGGACACCACTCTGCAACGAGTGGTGGCCATCAAGCGAATGGCGCCGGGTTTGCAGGAAAACGATCGTGATCGCAAGCGGCTGTTGAAAGAAGCGCAGCGGGCTTCCGCCCTGAACCATCCCAACATCGCCAGCATTTATGACGTGATTGAAGATCGCGACGAGCTGCTGCTGGTGATGGAATATGTTGAAGGCGCTACCCTGCGCGCGGCCACAAACCAACGGCCCGACTTGCCTGCGTTCCTGAACATCGCCATTCAATGCGTGGACGGGGTTGGTGCAGCCCACCAAAAAGATATTATCCATGGCGACATCAAACCGGAGAACCTGATGCTGACTCCGGCAGGGCGAGTGAAGATCCTGGATTTTGGCGTAGCTCGGCGGCCCACGCTGGAAACCGGTTCCGATTCGCCCACTGCCAGCCTTGCGACTATGACGGGATCGCTCAGCGGCACGCCGGCATATATGGCTCCTGAGGTGCTCACGCAAAAGCCATATGACGGCCGCGCCGACATCTTTTCTTTGGGGCTGGTATTTTACGAGATGTTGGGCGGTCCGCAGCCATTCCAGACAGATAGCTTTATCGGCACCGTGGCACGCGTGCTGCATGATGACATTCCGTCGCTGAGCACTATTACTGCCAAGATTCCGCCGGGACTCGATGCAATTATCCAGCACATGCTGGACAAAGATCCTGCGGCGCGTTACGCAACAGCAGAAGATGTTGCAGCAGACTTGCGGGCAGTCCAGCGCGGCGATCAGCCGTCTGTGGCGACTTGGCGAGGTAGCAAACCGAAGCACAAGATCGGTACACGCAGCATGTGGATTGCTGGAGCGGTGGTTCTGCTGCTGCTTGCGGCGATTCCTCTGCGTCATACCATCGCGAGATGGGCAGGAGCGGGCGCATCAGCGGGAAAATCGACGTTTGGGATTTCCGGTGCGCCTGCGTTGCAGACGCTGGCTGTGCTACCCATCACCACCGCTGATGCTGACCCGCAACTTGCCGCTTTGGGTAACGGACTTGGCGAAACGCTTACCGCAAAAATGACTCGCTTGGGCATCGACCATTCTTTGCAGGTGGTTTCTTCCAGCGAACTCCGCGCCCGGCACGTGACCAAGATGGAAGAAGCTCGCCAGGAATTTGGCGCCACTCTCGGATTGCAAATCAGCTTGCAACGTTCGGCTGATCTGGTGCGCGTGGCCTATACGCTGGCTGACGCAAAAACCGGGCGCACGCTCGGTGGCAATACCATGGATGTTCC
>JBAVLE010000170.1:0-14355 GCA_049688735.1 Candidatus Angelobacter sp.
GGTCCAGCGTCGATCAAGATTCATGGTTTCTCCGGGGGAACTAAAAGGAAGTATACGGCTGGAAGGAATTCAGTCCATTGATTTGCGGGGTAAGATTCTCGATTCCTGCTGCGGGCCCCCGCGGGGAAAAGGCTGCTCCGCAGGGCGGGGCTTGGCCTATTTTCACAGAAAGTGGGAGGGCATCCGACTATATAATGTTCCGACGCGAGGTGCCTTATTCGCAAGATATTTCATTTCGACTCTCCACGAGCAAGATATAAAGCCGACGCAGCCATCGTCTGGTGCTTCGACCATCGTTTTGACGTGGTGCTCCACAAGCTAACCAAACGCATTGGCGTGGAATTTTTTGATCCCATCATGGTTGCCGGGGGCGCAAAATGCCTGGCCGGCGATGATCTGGAAAGAGACCGGCAATTTGTGTTGGAGCAGATTCGTAAATCCATCGAGTTGCATGGGACGCACACGGTGCTGCTGATGTTACACTCCGACTGCGGCGCTTACGGCGGCCTTGGAGCCTTTGATAATGACACTGCGCGCGAAGCTGAACATCACCGGCAGGACCTGCATCGCGCAGTGGATTTCCTACAAGCACAAATTCCCGAGCTGACCATCCGCGGCTTCTTTGTAGATTTTGAAGGCGTCTGGGAAGCCGATTACAGCAAGGACAGCGCGATTAGTGCCTGACTGAAGAAGAGGTAGTGAATGTTTCACGGCGTCCAGGGAGAATACAGGTGGCTTGAGACAGCTGCCCATGAAGTTTACGACGTTTTACAGGTTTGCCCTGCCGTTGCTGCAAATAAGAATGTGGTAATCACCTCTTCCGATTCCTATCCGCTTCAGCTAACTTCAGAAGAACTGCAGCGCGGATGGCGTACCTCTGGACGGTCCCTGTATCTTCCAGTAAGCGACAACATTTCCGCCATACCGTTTGAGATCTTTAATGAGTGGTACATCTTTGCGTCTGCTTCTCCAGAACGCGACTACAAAGTTTTTGTGAAACACGATTGGTTTACGCTCGGCCCGGCACAGACGATTTACTCCCGCACTGGAAATGCCTTCGACCTGAAGCGCATGCAGCGCTGGTTCTGGCAGGAGATCGAAGAGTTTAATCCTGAATCCTATCTGGGCCGCGGCAGCCGTTTGAAGTTTGTGAGCCGGAATCCCGAATACTTCAACACAGTGTTGCGCGGTTTGAGTTCGCTGGCACGCATCCGCGCGAGATCCGCCAAAGCTCCGGCGTAAAGCCTTGCCCTAGCATGCCTTATGAGCAAGGCCACTCTATAACCTTATCTACAGCCTGAAGCGGATTGAAACAAAGTGCCACCAATTCACGCAAGATTGCCAACCATCACTCGTTCTGAAAAGCAGTGGGAACTGTAGCCGCTACCTTGGTGTCTTATTCTCACGCAGGTGTTCTATGAAGAGCCATTTGCTTCTTGCAGCACTGTTGTCTGCTGTCCCTTTATTTGCATGGCAAGGCACTACGCCGCAGGCTGCATTGGAAGAGTTGGCAACCGCTACCAGGCCTGAAGCCATTGCCCGCCATCTTCCTGAGCCAGTGCAAAAAAGCATTGAAGTCCTGCCCAAATTACAAAAGCAACTTGTAATGGACCAACTGCTGGAGATGAAGGATACCCAGCTTCATGGATGCTCCGTTCGCCCTGCCCACGATTCCGAGGCTTGGGAAATTCTCGACGCTAATGGAAAGAGCAAAGGCAAGGTCAGACTCGCGAATGCTTTCATTTCAGGCGTTGAGGCGTTACTGCCACTGGAACTTGATCTCTCTGACGGCACGCAGGATTTAATCGTGACCATGCACCTTGAAGGCGACGAGTGGCGCATTGACGATTTCGGCCCATGGGAGAAAAACGATCTTGGCCTGGCGAAGCTGCTGCACCAGCCTACCGAAACGGAAAAAAATGAAGATGCTGCCACTGACACAATCAACACATTGACAGGAGCACTCAACAGATATGCTTCTTTCTTTCCTCTAACCGGATATCCTTCAGGCCTTCGGGACCTAACCACCCCTATGAAATCCGCGGATGATGGCGGGGAAGGTAATGCACTACTGGATGACTCCTACGCTGCCGAACCCTTGATCAAAGATGGTTATGTTTTCCGATATCTACTTACGAACTCAGGAGGCGACCGAGGCGCATGGGGCAGTTATGAGATAACAGCTACCCCAGTTGAATTCGGTAAAACGGGATCCAAAAATTATCTGGCCAATCCGACTCTCCATGTAACTTCGCAGAATCGGCCAGCGGCTCCCGATGATCCCATACCGCAAGATTAACTTCCGCTATTTTGCCGAGGTTAATACCAAGAGCTGGTTATCTCCGGCGTTGACCCCGTCAAAGAATTTACGCAGAGCTGCGTATTCGCTCTGGTGGAACGCAATGCCGCCCATTGCATAGCTGCGGCTGATCTTTACGGAGTTTCCCTGCGCCGTATGCGTCAGGGTATAAATTGAATAATCAGTCTTTACCGGTTGCACTTCAGGTAGATTTTCCATCTGAAAAGAACTTGGGAAGGTGATGGTTGTCTCATCCATAAGGTAATAAGGGAAGTTGAAATACACCGGCTGTTTCCGCTCACCATGGGCAAACGGCTGGCGGTTCCGCGATTCAAACAGGTTGGTGGGCACCAGCATGCGTTTGCCCACACTGCTGGCGTAGGACGGAATCTCCACCTTGAAGGTGGCAGACAATTGCTTTTCCGTATCCTCCCAACCATTAGCAGAAACAAGTTCAACCGTTGCGCCAGCCGGAAGCATGGCCTTCAGTTCCTCTTCCAGTTCTTTTTTTCGGCCAACGGTATCAGTCTTAAGACCGCGAAGCTTGTGCACCAAAGCCTCTTCTCCCGCCCATCCAATCCCTATAGATCCTTTGGCGTTTCCGTCTTCGCTGACTATAATACTTCCCAGCCGTTTGCTAATTGCATCCTTGTAATTTGCTTCCGGAGTCGCCGCCAGCTCCGTGCTTCCATTCGCGGTCTGCCTTATACCCTGGGTCGAGGTATGCTGCCAAACCAGGTACCCAAAAGGACAAAGAGGCGTTCCTGGATCAACGAATTTCTCTTTCCCATCCACCATCACAATCACGATTTCTGAGGTCAATTGCGACGGATTAGGAATGTTCTGCTGAAAGAAATACTCGTCGCGATCAGCAACACGCATGATGTAGGCCTGTAAATTGGCCGCTCTCGCCATCGCCCAGAAGAGGCGTGCTATCTCGTCCCGATAGCCTTCATTGTTTTCCAAAACCGTGTCCACGGTCCGTTTTTCTCGGATTTCACGGCTTAAAAGATCTTCCAAAGCTCCTTCTTTGCTGCTAAAGGTGAGGTTCTTGATCTTCTGAACATAGGCATAGATTTTGCGGGCTTTCTGGTCTGCGGTGTCCGTGGGGACAACCGCACGGCCAACCGCCGCGGCAACTGCCGCGGAGTGACCCGCAAACTTGTCAACTTCCTTGTTCCAGTATTTGCCTTCACTTTTCCAGAATTCCTGGGGCTTGCCCATCTTGTCTGTACCGTAATAGAAGTTGACGCGCATCTTCAGCAGGTCAGAGGGCGGCTCAAATTCCTCCGGCTGGAAAGCCGGAATATCCTTCAGTTCCAGTTCCATCCGATTATTGACGGCCGTCTTGATCGCCGTATTTTCCGGCAGCCCGATTAGCGAGTAATAAACGCGGTCCAGAATCTGGCCGCGGCTGTCCTCAACGTAATGATTCTGTTTAAACATCGGTACAAAGGTAAACTTGGCGCGCTTGGTCAACAGATCGTCCTGCACGACCCAATGTGGCGCGAATACATAGTCTTCCCAGTATTCCGTGTATTTCCACTCAATGATGCTGCCTACCTGGACGTTTGGCAGAGTAAAGGTCTTGGCCAGATACTTGACCCCTTGTGCTTTCACGATGGTGCTGTTGAACGCCTTACCTGTCAGAGGCGTGATCGTGCCGTCGGGGGCAATGGTCCGTGCTCTGATATCCGTAATCCCCACATATTTTGCGTCATAGGGAATCTCCACGCTGGCCCGGTCTTTACCTTTTTCTGTGAGCACCTTCAAGCGTTTGTAAACATAGCGGTGGCGGGTCATGTCATCGGCAGTTTCTTCATGGTAGAGAATGATGGCATCGCCTTGGTGTGCCGCGTCCGCTGTCATCTTTAGCTCTTCAGGATTGATAGGTTGCCAATCATCAAAAGCATAAAGGCGATGGAATGGAGCCAGAGACAGAACAGCCAGGAACAGGAGTGACAGCTTGGCGCGGAACATGGAAGGATACCCTCGCGAAAATGAAAACTAAGTTGATTTGCAGGCAGTTTATATCTCAATAATCACATGTCTGCAAGAGCATTCGCGACTGGCAAGAAAAACGCGGGGACAGGAACTTTGCAAGCTTTTGAAAAGGATTTATGGCAAGGCCCTATGGACCGAACCTAATGGATGATGGGAGTTTCCTCTTGGCCTTTTTCCCTGATCCTCTCAAACACGGCTTTCACCACGCGATCACAACGTACGGCGTGGAACTGGTAGAGATCGGTGGCGCGGCCTTTGGCTCGGGCGTACAGCTCTTTACGCAGCATGGCGTGGGCGCGATGCAGACGAGTTTTTACCACGGCGTCGCTCACGCCGAGACTTTCGGCGGTTTCCGCCACGCTCATTTCTTCTACTTCACGCAGCATCACCACTGCGCGGTAAGCTTCCGGCAGTTGGTCAATTGCCTGCTCCAGCAGTTCACGTGCCTGGGTGGTAGCCGTGCCGTCTTCCGGGCTAGGCGCGGACGATTTGAGAATGGCCATAAAATCTCCGTTTTCGGGAAAGGCATCCAGTTCATCCATCCGGCCACGGCGGCGCTTGCGTGCCAGCGCTTCATGGATGGCGATGCGCGTAAGCCAGGTAGAAAATGCCGCTTTGCCGGCGAATTGGCCCAGATGTTCGTAGGCGCGCACGTAAGCGTCCTGCATTACGTCTTCTGCCTCGCCGTCATTGCGCAGAATGACGCGCGAAACCCGGTAAAGCCGTTGGTTATACCGGCGCATCAGAATCTCAAAAAGCGCCGTCTCGCCCGCGAGCACACGTGCCACCACTTCCTCATCTTGCAATTCGCTTTGGGCAGTTACCGGGAGCGGGGTGGTAGTCACCAGGATTCCCTCCGTACCTGAATAGAGTAAGCTGGGATGCAAAGGTTACAATTCTAAGTCCTTTAGGAGCATGGAAATGCGCGCTTTTGCAGCCTTTACAATCATACTTCTTATTTCGTCTTTTGGCGGGGCGCAGATGCGGCAAAACAGCCGGACGGACGTGCCACTTCGCGGCATCAGCGCCGTTTCTGAGAAAGTGGCTTGGGCCAGCGGCACCAGGGGGACAGTGCTGCGGACCATCGACGGCGGCGTAACCTGGGAGACTTTAACCATTGCCGGGGCCGACTCGCTCGATTTTCGCGATATTCAGGCCTTTGATCAGAACACCGCGTTCGTGCTCAGCATTGGCAATGGCGATCTTTCGCGCATTTATAAAACCTCTGACGGCGGCAAGATCTGGCAAAGGCAGTTCACCAACAGCGACCCTAAAGCTTTTTATGACTGCTTTGCCTTCTGGGACAGCACCCACGGCATCGCCGTGAGCGACTCAGTTGACGGCAAGTTCCCGCTGATTGCCACCTCTGATGGCATGACGTGGTGGCCCCGTGGTGGTAAAGAAAATGCCGGCAGCGCTGCCCAGTGAAGGCGCATTCGCCGCCAGCGGCACCTGCATTGGAACGTTCGGCAAGAGCGATGTCTGGTTCGGAACCGGCGCTCCGTCCGCGCGGGTCTTTCATTCCACAGATCGTGGAAAAAACTGGACCGTCGCGGAAACGCCGATCGTTCATGGCGCTGCTTCGCAAGGCGTGTTTTCTCTGGCGTTTTGGACTGCGAAGGATGGAGTCGCCGTCGGAGGAGATTACAAGGAGCCGAAAAAGGAAAAAAATGTCGCGGCGGTCACGCACGATGGCGGCAAGACCTGGACTCTGTCGTCGAAGCCGCCGCAGGGATACCGTTCTGCGGTAGCAATAGGGGCTTCCCACACTCTGGCAGCGGTTGGAACGAGCGGTGCCGATGTTTCTCGCGATGGCGGCAATACCTGGAATTCCTTGCTCAATGACGACCTTAACGCTCTAGCTTTGATCGGAAATTCAGGATGGGCCGTAGGGCCTGCAGGCAAGATTGTTGCCATTCATCTGGATTCTCATTAACCGCTCCTTGCTCCCAGAGAGTTTTGGTCGATAGCCAGGTTTGACCCAGCTCAGAACTGCTGATTAAAATTTGGCCCTCATCTTTTTGGAGGTAGTCATGCCCGTTCCATCCGCCGCTGTCCGATCCAACTTGTTATCTTCTGCAAAAATATTTGTCGCCGCCTGCCTTGTGCTGGCAGCAACGGCACTTTCAGCTCAGCCAATTCCCCCGCCCGGACTGGTGATTGGGTCCGGCAATACCGCAACGGCTGATCCGCCGGTCGCGCGGCCTGACACTACGCCGTGCGTGGTTACGCTTTTCAACAATTTTGCCTTTGCGGATTTTTCTCCCAAGCCTTTCTCCTTTACTCCTGCATGCCCCGGACCATGGGCCAAGGTAGTTTTGAACGCGGACTTTTCCATCCAGGCGGGCAGGCAATTTGACCGGACTGCGGAAATCTGGATTGGCGGCGTGAATGTTTATTTCGGGACTACTTCAGAACCTTCAGGAACAGTGGCGCGCTCCTGGCACATTGAGCGCGATCTCACCGACTATTCCGCCCTCTTCAACACCACTCAGAATGGCCGCGTGGATCTGGGAAACCTGGTGAATTCCACGTTCACCAGCACTTTGTTCGGGACGGCTACACTTCAGTTCTACCCGCTGGCCCGCCATCAGGACGCTCCGCGCACCGCTGACTTTGTTCTGCCCCTCGCTTCTGATCCCACCGGAGGAACAGCGTTCCTCTCCAACACAACCAGCACGCTGGCAAAAACTTTTACGCTGCCCAGCAATGTTGAGCGCGCCTTTATCGATGTTGTGGCAGAAAGCCAGGCAGGCGACGAGTTCTGGTACACATGCGTGCCCAATGATGTTGCGGGAGAATTGCAAAGCTGCGGCGGCGGCCCTTTCCGCGAAAGCCAGGTCACAATTGATGGCACGCCCGCAGGCGTTGCGCCGGTCTACCCGTGGATCTATACCGGCGGAATCGATCCGCTGCTCTGGCGTCCTATTCCCGGAGTGCAGACGTTGAACTTCGAACCGTATCGCGTTGACCTTACGCCTTTCGCCGGTGTGCTCAGCAACGGGCAGCCGCACCAGGTCGCAGTGAGCGTGTTCGGCGCGAACAACGGATTCTCCACGACGGCCACACTGCTCGTATTCCAGGACCACGGATCAAATCAGGTTACTGGCGAGGTAACGCGCAACACCATTGGCGTTCCCAATCCCAACACAGTTGAAAACCTCACCACTGCAGCCGATGGAACGATCACCGGTTCAGTGACCATTACTTCTTCGCGCATCTTCAGGGCGGAAGGTTTTGTCCGCACATCGCATGGGCGGATTGAAACCAACGTGCGGCAGAATATTCAGTTCTCCAGCCGCCAGGACTTCAACATCACCAACACTGTGTTTGTGCAGAACATCAAGCAGCGCACCACGATCACCTCTGAGACGCAGACTGACGGCCACGGAGGCGGAAACGCTTCTCAGAGCTTCAACTGGCCGCTGGATTTGACGTTCACCTTCAATGTGAATGCGGATGGCTCCGGCGGCTCTCAGACGACCACGATCCGCCAGCAGTTCCAGAGTGCGGCTGTACATCATGGCGATAATGGCCCCGATTCATTTAGCGTGGTCTCCAATACCGTTACGCCGAGCGATACGCTGCTGTTTGACGCAAACTTCAACATCACCGGCAGTACGGGCCAGCAAAGCGCGCAGGACTTTTTCTCCAATGATTCTGTCGGCGGATGCTTCAGCCGCCAGATCACCGCTTCTGCCGGGCTGCTTACTTCAATCACCGATGGCGCTCTCTGCAAGAAGGGCGACAAGTAGACAAGATCGGGCGCGGGCATTACTCGCGCTTTCTTTTTTTCAGTCGATTTTGCGGAGCAGGAATGAACCGCGTATGATTTCTTCAAACCCTGGTTTCTGAAATGATGACTGAAGGATGTTTATGACGGATCTACGCGGCAGCTCTGCCATCCTGGACGTAACCAACTACGATCTTAAGCAAGCTCCCTGGCATTGTGACCAGTTAGAGCGCGGCAAGGTGCTCTTCTTCAGCCATGTGCCGTTTGTGTTTCCGGATGCTGATCGTGAGTTTCTGCTTTCGCAAAAGCAGACCGGCTCGCGCTTTCACAAAAACATTTCTTACCGACCCACGAAAGACTTGCTCAAAGGCGTGGATGACAATTCTCCTGACCGCGAGCGCATGAACACCATCATGCGGGACTTCTCTGCCTCGGTTACGAAATTTATCTCGCAATTTCTGGCGCCCTACGCGGGCAAGATCAAGCTGGATTTCGCCAGCTTCCGTCCGCTGGAAGAGCAAGGCCGCGATCTCTCATTGCACAAGCGCAATGACCTGCTGCACGTGGACGCGTTCCCTTCCCGCCCTACGCATGGAGCGCGCATTCTGCGCGTATTCGCCAACATTAATCCATCCGTCGGGCGAGTATGGAATGTGGGCAAGCCGTTTCATGACTTTCTGCCCAAGCTGATGCAGAAGAAAAGAATTGGCCCGTCGACCGGCGGAGTGGGACGCACGCTGGCGCACATGGCCAGCAAAATCGGCCTGCCAGTTCCCGATCGCTCGCCCTACGACGAGTTCATGCTTTACCTGCATGATTGGCTGAAAGAAAATTCTGACTTCCAGGAGAACGCGCCGAAACAGGAATTGGTTTTCCCGCCGGGCAGCGCGTGGATGGTTTACACCGATGGCGTACCGCATGCCGCGATGTCAGGGCAGTACGCGCTGGAGCAGACTTTTATCATCCCCAGGGAGGTCCTGGTCACGCCGCAGGTTGCGCCGTGCCAGGTCCTGGAAGATGGAAATTACGTTCCGCGTACCCGTGCCAGCTAGTTGTCGTGCCGATGGGCCGCTTTGCCGAGGTTCATCCGCAGGTTGAAACCAAAGCTGTTCAGGTCATAAGTAACGCTGCGGGTAAAACCAACCTGCACGCGCCACAGCGGCGTAGGATCGAAGGCCACCCAGCTATTGAAGCCGTTTTCACGCGTCAGGCCCGAACCGCTGCTAACCGCCGCGAGATCAAAAGTGTTTTTGCCCTTGCCTTGTCCGCCCTGCCCTTTGCCCACGATCTTGCTAAAGATCTTCTGATTGCCGAACGGAAAAATCTCATAGCCGGAACCACCCACAGAGAAATGCTTGACTACCTCGAGTTCACCGCCTTCTTCCACGTGAGAGAGCAGACCCAGCGACGTGAAAGGCTTGGTGGACAAGCCTGTATCGGGCACGGCGTTGGCTAGGCCGGCGTCCACAAACGGCGTGAACCGGTCGAAAGAATGCTCAAAGCGATTGTCCCAATCAAAGTTGCCGCGGCCGCTGCTGAAACCTTTGGACGTGCTGCCCGTGGGCGCTGAAAGCGTTACGGTAGAACCGTAATCCAGCGTCTTGTTGGGAGCGCGCATGGCGAATCCGAAATATGCATTGCCCAGGCCGTTATTGGTCGCGTCCGTTGTGGTTGTGGTGGCCGTGCCATTCACTTGCGTGGTGGTGGTCTGCGTGTTGGCAAAATACAGCGGCATGCCGGCAAAGATGCCGAAGTGCTTGTTGAAGTCGTATCCGGCGTTGGAGTCGAGCTTGAAAATTTTGCTGTCAGAGTTCAACGTGCCCTGAAATTCTTCGAATCCGGTAAATCCCCTTTGCATTTCCGGCACGGGGGTGTTCTGGCCCAAAGCAGAAACCGATATAAGCAAGGCAAGCGCACAAATAAACCTGGGTAATAGAGGAATCACGGCGGTCTCCTTGTAATACGCGGCTATTCTGTCTTTTCTGCCCTTTGGGAGCAATGAACCGAGGTGTATTGGCCTTGCGGTATCGGGTAGGTTCCCTTGTGTTTGGTGCCGACCGTAAGGCGCACAAGCTTTTTGGATTGATACAATCCCGCTATGAAACTGTTCAGTTTCTCCATCTTCTTTATCTTGTCGGCTTTGCATGCTGTCGCGCAGCCTCAACCGAATGCGCAGCCTCAGCCAGATGTAAGATCCCAGACCGTTGTCATCCGCGCTGGAACATTGTTGGATGGCAAAGGCCACTCGCTGCACAATGTTTTGGTTGTAGTGCAGGATGGCAAGATTGTTCGCGTTGAGCCAAACGCAAAAGAGCAGCGCATTTCGGGAGCTGCCGTTTACAATCTCACCCACATGACGGTGATGCCGGGATGGATCGACCTGCACGATCACATCGTCTGGCACTTTGGCCCGAATGGATGCATTGAAGATAAAAGCGAAACGCCATGGCAGGCTGCGCTCGCCGTTGCGGGCAACGCTTACGCCACGCTGATGGCCGGCTTTACCACGATTCAAAGCGTGGGCTCACCGGAAGATAAAGACTTGCGAGCAGTCATCCAGTCTGGGGATGTGCCAGGGCCACGCCTGCTGACTTCACTGGAGCCGATTGAAGACCCAAAGCTCACGCCGGAGCAGATCCGTGAAACGGTAAGAAAGCTCAAGGCTGATGGCGCCGATCTGGTAAAGATCTTTGCGTCGCGTAGCATCCGGCAAGGCGGCACGCGAACCATGACCGACGAGCAGCTACAGGCCGCGTGTTCTGAGGCCAAGGCTCGGGCTGCGGACGTTGGTCCACGCTTATCGTGATGCGGTGCGCGCCTCAGCGAATGCCGGTTGTACCGAGGTGGAACACGGCACGTACGCAACGCAGGAAGATTTGAACGCGATGGCGGAGCATGGAACTTTTTTTGATCCGCAGGTCGGCCTGGTGATCCATAACTATCTGGACAACGAAGAGAAATTTCTGGGCAGCGGCACCTACACCGAAGAAGGCTTTGCCAAAATGCAGGAAGTCCTGCCGGTGATTGCGGAGATGTTCAAGCATGCACTGGCAACCAAGAACCTGGAAATCGTCTTTGGCACCGACGCGGTAGCCGGAGCCCACGGCCGCAACGCAGAAGAACTTATCGATCGCGTGCACGCCGGAGAAGATCCCATGGACGCGCTGGTAGCGGCCAACGCGCGCGCTGCCGAGTCGCTAAACATGCAGAATGAAATTGGATCCATCGCGCCCGGCATGCAGGCTGACATTATTGCGGTGGATGGCGATCCTCTGAAGGATATTACGGCGGTACGAAGAGTGGTGTTCGTGATGAAGGGTGGGAAGGTGTACAAGAACACAGCTTCTAGCCGTTAGCTCTAGCAGCCACTAACTATTTCGCGGAGGCAGGTGCGGGCGGCACGTTTGCAAGCCGGTCTTTGCGCAACATCAGCACCATGCCGGCGTTGCGGTCCGCCACCTCGCTCACTTTATATTCCGCCGAGGTCCCGAGCACCTGCGCAACCTCCGATGGTGTGAGTGCATATTTTTCCGTCAGCCACGCGGCCATATTAGAGGTGGCCTGGCGAAACGCATCATCGAGCGAGCCGGCCAGGCCCATAGCAACGATATGCGTGGCCGATTCCACGCGCGGTCCGGGCAAGCGCTTACCGGGAAGAACATCGACAGTGAACTCTACATCCATCGAAGTTTCGAGCGCGTCCCCGTTTAGTTCGCCATCGCCCTGGGCAGCATGTCCGTCGCCTACATAAAGAAGCGCGCCGGAAACATTCACCGGTAGATAAACTGTAGCGCCTTCGACGATCTCGTTGAAGTCCATGTTGCCGCCCCAGCGCCCAGAGTCGCCGGTGCGAGGCGGGGCATCCGCGACGCTGACCGCCGTGGCGACACAGCCGAGCATCGGGCGTACGGGAACGGTGAACTGCTTCAGGTGGTCGCCGGGCTTTTCCGAGGTGGCGATGCCGCGCTGGAGATCGAGATGCCAACGCACGCTTTTGAACAGGTCTTTGGTCTTGACCGCAAGATCGCTATCCAGGGCGCGGGCGACGATGCCATCATCGCTGACAGCGTAATCGCGGTTCAGGCGGATGCGGGTGAAATGGACCACCAGCGTGTCACCGGGCGCGGCGGTTTCAATATAGAAAGGGCCGGTTTCAGGATTGCCGCCGAGAACGCGGGTGACGCCTTTTTCGTCGGCGCCCGCGGCGTCTACCGTGGTGGTGTGGATGGAATCGCCCGGCCAAACGGTGAGCACAGGCTTGTTCAGTGGAGAGAACTGGCGATAGAAGACGGTAGGAGTGAATTCGTGATGTTGCGGCGGGGCCGCACGCCGCGCCGGCACCAGCTTGGCCGTGAACTGATGCGTGGCCGGATGGGAGGGGTCGCTGCCATCGATGAAGACGGCGGCGCCGGTCATTGCGCCGTTTTGAAGAGTTGCGTGGATCTCCTCACTGCCTCCCTGCTCGTCCTTAGCAAGGAAATGGATTGTATTGCCCTTGACAGTACCTTCGAGTTTGTCCCCACTTAACTTGCCGGTGAGCTTGTCGCCTTGCTGGTCGAGCTCCATTGGGACGGTCAGCGGCGTGCCATAGAAATCGGCGGTAAAGATCCATCGTCCCGTGAGCGAGTTGTGCTGTTGTGCAATCAGGAGCGCGGGAGCTAAAAGCAGCAGAGCAAGAAGACGGCGCATGATGACCTCCGGGGGCCAACTCATCTTAGACGAGAGCAGCGCAATGAAGTTAACATGAAATTTAAAATCGCGGATCAGGTCAGCTCGAACGCGCCTTTTTTACCGGCGATGCGAGCGTGCAGGAGCGGCTTCTTTCCGGGTTTGGCATCGACATCGATTCCGAGTTGGCCCGCAACCCGGCGTATATCCTTTACCGATGGAGACTCGATGAAGAAGCGCTCCAGAGTGCAGCCGGCAGGCGCATCTTGCGAAGGATGAATCGTCTCAGCACCCCACTCAATGAAAAAGGGCAGTACGCCGTCAAAGTCTGTTTGCAGTGCGGCTGATCTCCAGCGCAAAACCTTGCCATCGGGGCGGGCACGCGAGCCATCGCGCGCATTTTGGATGTCGATGCCCGCGGCAGCAGCCTTCTTCACCACTTCCATGAGACTCACGGCATGCGCAGCCCAGCCGATCAGGCGTGGCTCAGTGAGCGCCTTGAGGTGATCGCCCATAGACTGGGCTTGAGTGGCAGAAGAGAGCTGCGCCGGGTCAGGCGCGATAATCTCCAAATAGCGGAGCGACCCGAGCGAGAGCAGCGCGTTGCGCGTGCCGCGTCCGGGATGGACGCCCCCAAATATCGCCCGCACGCCGCTGCGCTCCTCCATCCAGGCAATGCCGCGATCAAGATCATTGACGCCGAGAAGAATGTGATCGAGATTGTTGGGAACGCTGGGCATATTGTCAGCTCCGAAGGCGATGCGGCGCGCGGCTAGAGTCACGGAGGCAAGAGCAAGGAAACGACGGCGCGAAATATCATTAGACATGGATTCGACTGGGATGGTAGCAATTTGCGAAGAGACGTGGCTTAGAGTAATCAGAAAAAACGGAACCCTCCGCTGCAATCTAGTGCCCGTTCTTCACGTATTGCGTCCGGACTTCGAAGAGCTTTTCCAGTTCGCGGCTGCCCAGCGAACGGGCAGTGCCGAGTTGGCGGGTGGTCATCACGATTTTGGCGTAGTGTTCCACGGCTTCCATCCTCATATAAGCTCGGCAGAGGTCTTCACCATAAGTGACAACGCCGTGGTTTGCCATGAGGATGGCGTCATGATAGGGGATAAAGGGGCGTAGAGAATCACTCAATTCCATCGTGCCCGTTGTGGCGTAAGGCGCAAGCGGGACGGCGCCCAGCGTGATCACAATTTCCGAGCAGAGTGGTTCGTCCAGCGCGATTCCGGCAGAAGCAAAGCCCGTGGCCGTGCAGGGATGAGCATGAACAACGGCCCCAACGTCCGGGCGCATGCGGTAAATAGTGAGGTGCATTACAATTTCGCTGGATGGATTGTAGGTGCCACTTAGCTTTTTGCCGTGAAGGTCCACCACAACCATGTCTTGGGGGCGCATCATGCCTTTGCTGAAGCAGGTGGGTGTGACCAGCACCCGGTCCTGATCCAGCCGGACTGAAAGGTTCCCATCCGTCGCGGCCACGAATCCCATGCTGTGGAGCATCTTGCCGAAGCGGGCAAGGTCCAGGCGCAGCTTGCGTTCACTGCGAGTTGCCTTGCCGGTAAATGGAGCTGCGGTCGACTTCATCAATTCCATCAGATAGCTCATGACTATACCTTTCAAACTGTCCCATCAAGGTTTAGGC
>JBAVLE010000171.1:0-2276 GCA_049688735.1 Candidatus Angelobacter sp.
GCCCATGCTGGCGACATATTTCGGACCAGGCTATGGGAACCCGTCCGCAGCGGCGACAAAGTCATTCTTCCACAGAAGACAATCGTTATAGGACACGTAGTGGAGGCCAAGCCGCGTACAAAGGACAACCCGGAATCCAGGCTGAGCATTGCTTTCGATAAGGCTGTCCTTAAAGATAACTCGGAACTTGCTTTGCACGGCGTGGTGCCACGGGTTCAACTCTCCGCAATGGCGGTTGCAGCTGCGCCAGACACGAATGCTCCTTCATATAGCCGAGGCATCTCTCCCGGAAGCACCACTAACATAGCTATGCCGGCACAGTTGCCATTACCAGGAGAAGGCGGAGACAAGAATCAGCTGGCGACTCTCGGCCCAACCAACATCCGAGATACAAATATTCTTATCGATGGGGATGGTTCGGGGCGCTTACCGTATTCCGTTCCGCTACCAAGGCTGGCGTAAAACTGAAGCATTACGCTACCCTCGACGTGCGCATCACGGGGCAGTAGCTGGCTTCTGTTAATGGTTTTTGATTTTCAATTTCGGCGATTGGCAATTTTGGCAATTGTCCAATCTACCTTGTTCGCGGAAGGTCCTGTTTTTTCCTGATCACCCGCTCTTCACCGTGTCTCGGTGCCTCGGTGGTGGGTTTTTCTTGCCAGATCTGCGCTCATCTGCGTAATCTGCGGCGAATAGGTTTTCTTTCCGATTTCGTGCGATTTCGGCGATGACGTGCGATTCCGGCGATTTGCAGTGGCTAAGCCGATTTGGTCTGGATGTTTTGCGGGACAGGATCAACTATTTTGGGCTGCGCTGTCTCATGCGTTTGCCCGGACTCGGCCAGTACTTCTCTCAGCACGCTGTCAATCACGTTGACTGATTGCCGCACAGATTCGGTGGCTTCCGGCTGCGCCACATAGGTAAGACATTCAATGGCCTGCAGCGCATTGCGAATCCTGTCATTCATTCGCAAAATCATTTCCAGGCGGCGCACCACCTCGAGCTGCCTTTCGCGGACCACAGCTTGCCAGCGCAACGCAAAGATAAAAGTCACCAGGGCAGCAATACAGGTGCCCACAATGCGCAACGGCCCGGTGCGATGAAGCCAGTCATCGTATATAAGCCACTGCATGAGCAATGACGCAGCCAGCACCGGAATGGCCGCCAACAAGGAAAAAAGCACGATCTTCCCCTTGGACGCAACAAAATTTGCCGAATGCATCTTCTTCATGGTGGCGATAGGAATAGCAGATCAATTCTATCAATGCTCCTGTCCTCAGCAAAACAATGAATTCCCGAGTCGTCCGATTTTGTTCTTTTCCCGATTGCGCTATGACTGCTTCCCTTTCAGCCTCAAACCTGCCCGCTCTTCCAGCAGGATGATCGTAGAAGCGTAATCCAGATCATCGTAGCCGTCCTTGCTGGCCTCTTCATAGATTTCGTCGATCTTGGTGAGCCCGGGAAGTTCCACGCCGTTTTCTTTAGCTGCGTCCATCATCAGGTGCATGTCTTTGTGCATCAGCTTCAGCGGAAAATTCGGAGAGTAATCCTGGTTGAGAATAAAAGGCTTTTTGTATTCGGCCACGCCGGAGCGGATCATCGACGATTCAATTAACTCAAACATCTTTTCCGGCGGCACGCCCAGCTTCTTGGCCAGCGTCAGGCTCTCGCACAGGCCCTCATACATAAAGACGATGTTCATGTTCTGCGCCAGCTTGGCGGAAAGGCCTTTGCCGTTATCGCCCATGTGGATCACTTTTTTTCCCATGGCGCGAAGCAGCGGTTCAACGCGCTCAATATTGTGCGGTGCGCCCCCAATCATAAAAATAAGCTGGCCGTTCTCCGCCCCGGTTTTTGAACCGGTGACAGGCGCATCAAGAAATTCACACCCCTTTTCCTGTAGGCCTTCCATGAACAACAGACTGGCGGAAGGCGAGATAGTGCTGGAATCAACAACCACCGTACCGCTGGTCAGGCCTTCAATTGCGCCGCCCGGCCCGAACAGAACGGACTGGACGGCCTTGGTATCAGAGACACAGACCCACAGAGCATCTTTGTCCTTTGCCGCTTCGGCGGGCGTGGCCGCGGTTTTGGCCCCTTCAACGTCACGGGGCGTACGATTCCAGACCGTCACTTCATGTCCGGCTTTAACCAGGTTGGCGGCCATGGGCCGTCCCATAATTCCAAGACCTAAGAAGGCTACGCGCATGCTTGGCATTAGACGGTCTCAGGCCAGATGCCGTCAAGTGGGAAGCGCTTCTCAGTCAGCCGTAAGC
>JBAVLE010000172.1:0-1607 GCA_049688735.1 Candidatus Angelobacter sp.
GAAGGAGATTTGCTCGTAAACCGCCCACCGTCTGCCTACCGCTAAGGCATGATGGTGGGCCCCTTTTTGTGCAGGGATAATAGCAGAAGTATTACGGTTTTCTTATCAAGATTTACGATCCGGCCAAACCGAGATGGAGTTAGACGAATGCACTGGCCTTACCCTCCCAATCCTGCGGATTATCCGTCGCCGGGGCTGGGACTGTTTTTGGGATTGTGTGCGATTGCTGTGATCTTTGTGGTGGCCCTGCTTTATGCCACGCAGTCCAAGGCCCTGCACAAGCCCGAGCCAGAGTTGGACGAAGCAGGATCCGAAAGCGAAAGCGATCAATAGCAGAGTGGCGCTGTTCCAGGAGCAAGACTGCCGCTTATTGTTGCGGCATTTCTCTCACTTTGAAATCAGGCGGTACCTGAAAGAGCAGCGGGTCAGGCTCACCGGCATGGATGTTTATCAGTTTGCGAACATGCTTGCCAGCCTCAGGATTATCAGAGATATTCACCAAATCCACCTTGAACTCTGTTGAGAACCAGCGCTCCGTTGTGGTCGCAATGGGTTGGTCATTGCCGATTACGCCTGCGTTCATGATGTGAGTGGAGCGCGTTCCCTGTACCGCGAAGCCTTCAATCTGTGATGTCCCCAGGTCCTCCGGCGCGGGATCGGGAGTGGGCGGCGCGGAACGATGTACCCTTGTGGTGGGCTGGGGTTGAACCTTTGGATTCTGGTCAGCGGAGTTTTTTGGGCTTGCGATAGCTGCCTGCGCTGTCGGCTGCTTTAGAAGGGTCACAGTAGCGATCTTATGTTCCATGTCAAGAAAAATGATTCGGCCTTCCACCAGATCTGTGATGTTGATATGCACGAAGGGCTTGCTGTCTGAGGTGAAGACGGGAGCTTCAGTTTCCGTACGGATGCGACCTTCAGAATCGCGGAAAAACTTGCCGTGGACCTCATAATGGATGTGATTGCCGTCCGCCAGGAATTTGTCGTTCTCTTCCACCACGTCAGCAGAAAAAGGCAGGCCGGCATTTCCCGCATAGGTAAAATTGCCGCCAGTCATGCCGCCGACGTAGCTGGTTCCTACCCCACCGCCGGCCTGACCTGACCTGACGACTATGACCTGCGCGCCTACGAGAACAGCAGACAGAGATAGCAAGAAGAAAACCAACAGCGGACGGAGGTTCGTCATGGCATGCCTCCCTAACTTTGCGAAGCAGGAATAAAGCTTTGCGGAGCAGGAACATTGTGCTACCAAGCTTGGATTAAGGCAAATTGATTCAAAAAGTCTCGCCATGCAGACGCGGACGCGCGGCGAATGGCAATCGGGCCTGTTGCGGATTTGGCAGCGGCTTGCCAACCGGAATCGGCTCTTCACGGTAGAGGCGAATGGTGTTGCGGACTGCGGAAATCACCATAATCAACAGCATGCCGGAGATGCCAAGAGTTCCCGCCACATCGAAAAGCCGGTGAGCGCGGCCGAAGAGATGCACGGTGGACTTCCACAACACTGCGAGGTTGCCGATCGAAAGCAGGATGCGCAATTCCGTCGGTCCCATTTTGTAATAGGAAATCTTGAAGTCGCCAAGCGCGTATGTGGCCAGATAGATCTCGAC
>JBAVLE010000173.1:0-6786 GCA_049688735.1 Candidatus Angelobacter sp.
GTTTACCAATGGCAAAAGGCGGATGGATCAGGAAATCGCACGTACCTTACGGCGCATTTGCTCGATCTGCCGGCATCAAAAGTCATCATCAGTCCTTCCTCGTCCGCAAATATTAAAACCAATTGTCCCGTCACCCTTACGGCAACAGCCAACTGCGCGGCCGAGACCGATTACAGTTACGACGAAGCCACTTATCTTTCCGTTCCTTCGCCGGCGGTCACGGTACAGCATACTTCCTCGCCAAATGGCGTACGCGGAAATCTCAGCACAAGTAGTTCATGGCTCAGCAGCAGCAACAGTTTTGTTTCCAGCCACACCAAGTGGTATGACACGGGTGAAGCGTTTCAAAAAATCGATCCGCTTGGCCATACCACCACGCTCAGTTATGACGCAGCGTACTTGGGCGGGTATGTAACGCAGACGTGCTCACCGCAGACGAGTTCTGTCGCCCACTGCGTGAGCGGCACCTATGACTTCAACACCGGCGTGCTGACCAGCCTGACGAATGAAAATGCCACCACACAGGCCAGCGGCAATACAAAAGGCGACGCAGCGCATACCAGCAATTACAGCTATGATTTCATGTTTCGAATCGGGTCGGCGCAGGCCCCGCCAGATCCCGCCAACGGTAACGCAAGCGCGCAGAATCTTTTCAACTACTCGCCACCAAGCGTGTTTCCGCTCACCTTCACCCGGCAAAAATCGATTACCACTACACTCAATGACTCAGCTACAACCACGCTTGACGGGTTGGGCCGGGTTGTCACCACGACACATGACATGCCGAGCGGCTCTCCCTCCCTGGTCACCACCTTATATGACGACATCCACAAGAAAGTGACTGTGAGCAACCCGTATTTCACCACTTCAGACTCCACCTATGGCGTTACCACCACGCAGTCTGACGCGCTGGGCCGCGCCACTTCAGTCACCAAACAGGATGGCAGCGTGAGTTCCGTGGATTATAGCGGCGGCACTTGCACCGTTACCACGGATGAAGCAGGCAAGGTGCGCAAAGCCTGTTCTGACGCCCTGGGGCGGCTGGTGGAAGTGGATGAACCCAATCCCGGAGCAGGCATCAGCACGGCCGCAGGCAATGTAAGCATCAACGGGCACGAGCAGCCCAATCCGCAGCCCGTTGTGCATGGAACGGGGTGGGTGACAATTGGGGGAGCGTTGGCCAGCACCCAGGTCTGCCAGGATTCACTCCCGCCGCACCCACCAATCTGCCACACGGTTTGGGACTCCGGAGGAGTAACTATTACGGTGAATGGTTACGCCAAGAACGAGAGCTACGGACTGGGCAGCAACAATACGGCCTTCCTCCTCGCCTCATCTCTGGCTGGTGATTTTCACAATGATCCCTCGTCGCCGGTGGACGCCGCTATTGACCCAAGCAACTCTGCCAAAATCAATTTCACTTCACGTTCCCAGACGCTGGGCGGGAATTACTCCGTTTCTGTGAGTGCCGGCACGAATGATCCCACCAACTTCGGTTCTTCTTCCTTCACGTCAACGCAATCCGGCTCAACTTTGACCGGCGGCCGCGATGCTACCACCAGCCCGGATACGGGAACGGTATCGATTACCGTAAATGGCATCGTCTACTCCACCACTTTCGGCGGAGCCGATACAGACGGCAGCGGTGTCGCTTCGCGTCTGGCTGCGCTCATTAGCGCCGGACCGTACGCCGGCGCCACAGCCCTGGGAAGCACAGTCAATCTCACCAGCAAAACTGCCGGGCCGGATGGCAACTACTCGCTTTCCGCTTCCTATACGTGGAACAGTGCCTCTTTTGCTCAGCCCTCATTCACCACGGGGCCATCAGGCAGTAGCTTGTCCGGCGGCTACAATGCCACTGACATCAGCAACAATCCTTTCGTTACGCTTTACAGCTATGACGTTCTCGGCAACCTGCTGCGCGTCGATCAGAAAGGCACTGCGCCCAATGACAGTACGCAGTGGCGCACGCGTACGTTTACTTACGATTCACTCTCGCGGTTGCTGACGGCCAATAATCCTGAGTCGGGCGCCATTACATATTCTTACGATCTCGACGGCAATCTGCTGCAAAAGACTTCGCCCGCTCCCAACCAGACCGGCACAGCAACGCAAACGGTGAGCTATTGCTATGACGAACTGCATCGCGTCACCGGCAAAGGCTACGGCGCGCAAAGCTGTCCGTTGACTACGCCCGTGGTCAGTTATGTGTACGACTAAGGCACAAACGCCATCGGTCATCTCACTTCGCTCACCGATCAAGCAGGAACCGCCAGCTATGCTTATGACATTCTGGGAAGGCTGGCGGCGGAAACGCGGACACTCACTGGCGCCAATAACACTGCAATTTCCAAGAATCTCAGCTATGAATACAATCTCGACGGCTCGCTCTACAAGCTGCATTACCCAAGCGGCAACGTCGTGACGTATGAGGCCGGAGCCGCAGGATTGACGCTTTCCGCCAAGGACACCGGAAACAACATCAACTACGTTACCGGCGCGACATATGGGCCAGACAGCTCCCTTACGGGGTTTATCAGCGGCAACAGCGGGAGCTTTGCCGGAATCACGAGCGCGTTCTCTTACAACAAGCGTCTTCAGCCGTTAGCCATGTCGGCCAATGCACCCAGCCAGACTGTGTTTTCCATCGGATATGACTTCCACCTGGGCGCTGGTAACAACGGAAATGTCTTCGGAATTACGAATTACAAAGACCAGAACCGTAATCAGACCTTCACCTACGATCCACTGAATCGTCTGATTTCGGCGCAGAACGCGGGGACAAACTGCGCGGCCACTACCGTCAACGGCGCGACCGAATATTGGGGCAATTCCTACGGTTACGACGCCTGGGGAAATCTGCTGCAGAAAAGCGTCACCAAATGCCGGGCGGAAAACCTGCTTGTCACCGCTGACGCACACAACTGGATTCATGCTTCCGGCACCGATTACCAATATGACGCCGCCGGCAACATGACGTTCAATGCGACCGCTCCGGCGCAGACCTACTCTTATGACCAGGAAAACCGGCTCACCGGGGCCGCCGGATATGCCTACACCTATGACGGTGACGGCAACCGCGTGCGGAAATCCAACGGAAATCTCGCCGCCAATGGCACGCTGTACTGGTATATGGCCCCAGGCGTGGTGACAGAAACCGATCTTGCAGGTACAACTAAGAGTGAATACGTGTTTTTCGCTGGCGAACATGTAGCCCGCCGCGACGGCGCAACCGGTACGGGCGCCGTTTTCTATTACTTCTCTGATCATCTGAAGACCGCCTCAATCGTTACCGACTCCGCCGGCGTGATCAAGGCCGAGTCGGATTATTATCCCTGGGGTGGTGAGCTCCAGTTCGTCAACAATGACTCCAACGACTATAAGTTCACCGGCAAAAAGCGGGATTTCGAAACGGGCCTTGATTACTTCGGAGCAAGATATTACTCGAATGGCCTCGGGCGATTCGTGAGCGCTGACCGCGTTAATTCTTCTGTCGCGTTTTTCAGAAAAATAATGAGTAACCCGCAGAACTTGAGTGGATACCAATATGCTAATGATGAACCCTTAAGCAAGACCGATCTGGGCGGATTTCTAACGATTATTGTTCCGGGAACGCACTGGAGCAAGTCTGACTGGAACAGTAGTTCTGCTTTCTATAAGCAAGTGGGAAAAACTACTGGTGAAAGCCCCGTAATTTTGCAATGGAGTGGTAAACTCAGCGGCGCTGCTAGAACGCAAGGTGCTGCACAGCTAGCCAAACTCATAAATGGGCACACATTCTCCAAAGGCGAGAAACTCACCATCGTGGCTCACAGCCACGGTAGTAACGTTGCTTTCATGGCAAGCCACAATGTCAATCACAAGATCGATAATTTGGTTACGCTAGGAGCTCCTGTGCGAGATGACTCGATGCCCGATATGAACAATATTTCAGATTTGCTTAATATCTGGACACCGAACGACGATGTATCGTTCCTCGGCGAGCTGAGTTTATGGAATGGAGCAACTCATCACTTGCCCGGGACCGATGAAGAAGCGCCCGAAGCAAGCGGCCATAGTGATTTATGGCAAAACCCCAACGTTTGGACCAATCACGTAGCCCCACATCTCAGTACTGGGGGTGGAGTGGCCAGTGGCGGAGGCGGTGGCGCGGCGGGTCGCGGATCTTCTCCCATTAACCCAGCTAATCAGACATCTAACTGCAAAACGAAAATGTCAAATGGCCCCTGGCATGGCTGCTAGTGCAATTTAAAATCAGCAGCAACGACGGAATACCAAAAGGAGATAATGAAAGTGTACATTCCATATTTTCCATGCCTCGGACTTGCGGTTTTCGCAGATTTTTGCATAAATACAGCGATTTTGATGGTTAGTTATCCTATTTGGAGAGAACTTCAATATCAGCGGTACTCAACCGGATATTGGTTCCGTGTCTACCTTTGGGCAGCTTTCTTCGCCATGATCGCTGTTTTATTTGTCGGCGTTGTAACAGCATGGAGCCTGCGGAAAGGGTCCACTCGCCGGGTTGTAATCGCCCAGATCCTAATAAGTTTTGTGGTATTGTCAGCTCTCGCGGTGTACGCTGATTTCAGTGAGCCTGACCCTGCAGCAAGCTGGCCAAATCTTATTCAGCAAATAGCAGCTAAATTCTTTGCCGAATTACAATCGATTAAGTTTGTTGGGGTCTGCGCTAGTTCAATGTCGGTTGCAGCGGGATTGCTGGTTGCAGCGTTATTCAGGAGAAAACCTCTTGCTCAACTCTAAACGCGAGACCGCTATTCCCGTCTGCTGATTGGCATTCAGCAAAATGCACGTATGACCTGTTGAACCGGCTTGCTTCCGCTCAGAATGCCGGTACAAACTGCGCGGCGGCAACAGTAAACGGCAAGACCCAATATTGGGGTAATAATTACGGTTACGACGCGTGGGGCGTCGCAGCTCTGACGAATAATCAACTCTCCGGCTATAGCTATGATGCTGCGGGGAACATGACGCATGACTCTACCAGCGGCCTGAACTACACTTTTGACCCTGAAAACCGCATCACCGGTGCAGGCGGCTACGCCTACACTTACGATAGTGATGGTAACCGCGTTCGCAAGTCGAACAGCAGCACCGGAACACTCTACTGGTACATGACGCCTGGAATTGTCGGCGAAGGCGACCTGAGCGGAAACCTGACCGACGAATATATTTTCTTCGGTGGTGAGCGGGTCGCTCGTAAGAGCACGAATGGAGTTTTCTACTATTTCTCTGACCACCTCAAGACCGCTTCAGTGATCACCGACTCGGCCGGCAATATCAAGAGTGAATCTGATTTCTATCCCTGGGGCGGTGAGCTTCAATTCGTCGCAAACGATTCCAACCATTACAAGTTCACCGGCAAAGAGCGCGACGCGGAAACGCAACTCGACTATTTCGGTGCGCGTTATTACTCCAACGGTTTAGGCCGTTGGGTGTCGGCAGACTGGAGTTCCACGCCGATCCCAGTGCCGTATGCGGATTTCCATGATCCGCAGTCTTTGAATTTGTATACTTATGTTCGCGGGTTGCCGACGACAATAACAGACTTCGATGGGCACGGTTGGTTGGACAGTGTAAAGAAGTGGAAGGATGATCATCCGCGCACAATGCAAGGACTCAAAGGAGCTGGAAAAATTGTTGTTGGTGTGGGGCTCGTTGCCACAATAGCTGTAGGAAATGCGCCTGGGGGTGCTGTCGGAGTCGGGTTGGTTGTGAGTGGTACCATTCGGCGGTCGCCAGCGTAGTGAGTGGAACCACTGACGTCGTTGGCGCATCCACCAACACTAATGTTGAACCAGCTCAAAAGGCGCTTGACAGCGTAAGCAGCGTCCCTGCTTTGCTGACTACTGTCGCCACCGGAAATTCCGAAGCAGGGGCAACAGTAGGAACCATAACTGACGCTGTAACGTTGGCGGCTAAACCTAAGGAAGCTCTTAAGAATGCGGCGACCCTGGCTGATGCGGTAAAGACAGGAGTTGAGGCCGGTCACCTTGCCAAAGATACGGCAAAATCAGCAGGCGATGCGGTACGTGGAATGAATCCCCCGCCACCGCCTCCACCACCCGCTCCTAAACCGCCGACATGCACAGGTACGGGAGGATGCCACAATTGATAGGCTCCCTAAAAAAGATTCCACTCAGTTTTCGCTTCATCTTCCTAAATCTGGCGATGCTAGTGGGCTTCTATTTCACGGACATGCTACGGGCAGATTGGGCTTCAATGTTTGGGATGGCGGCGGCATTCGCTCTCATGAACTTTGTCGCTTGGATATCATCACGAAACTATAAGGAGTGGAAATGAACCGTACGACTAAAGGCATTCTAATGAATGCAATAATTCTAGTTTCGCTAGGGTTCTTCTATTTCCAAGGGGCGTCGTCCCGCGTTCTTCTGATCTCCGCGGTTATTTTGATAGCGGTTGTCAACGTGCTGTTGGTTTTCGGCCAGAAACGAAGAGTGAGCTAATTCTCTGGGCCGGCGGGCGGCCCTTGATAAGAGAGAAGGATCTGTCAGGAATACCGGGACCTACCACTCGCGCAAGTCAAACGGAAAACCCTGCGGCCAATGGCACCCTCTACTGGTACATGACGCCCGGAATTGTTGGCGAAAGCGACCTGAGCGGTGCGCTGAAATCGAAATATGTGTTTTTCGATGGGGAGCGAGTGGCAAGGAAAGATTTCCCCAGCAATACAGTTGCTTATTATTTCTCCGATCATCTGAAAGCTGCCTCGGTGATTACCGATTCCGCCGGCGTCATCAAGCC
>JBAVLE010000174.1:0-2290 GCA_049688735.1 Candidatus Angelobacter sp.
TGGTGACACTTGTAGTGCAAGGCCTGACTTTGCCTGCGTTGATACGCGCCCTTGGTCTGGCTGGGAGTTCTGGCGCGAACTGCGAAGAGAGTGAGGCGCGGCGCATTGTGGCTGAAGCGGCGCTGGACCAACTGAACACGATCAGCGAAAGATCCGAACCGGATTCCGCGGCATTGTATGACGACCTGAAAGAACACTATCGTCGACGACTGTCGTCCTTGCCTTTGGAAGGAAACGATCAGGATGGTTCTGGAGCGGAAGCGTATGCGAAATTTCTGGCAGTTTCCCTCGAGCTTTTGCGGGTGGAACGAGAGACAGCCATAAACCTTCGCAATAGCGGACGTATCAATGATGAAACTCTGCGCCAGCTTCTGCAGGAATTGGATTTGAGTGAAACCAGGTTTAACGCGGCCTAAGCACCGTGGTCCAAAGCTCTCCATAATTGCCTTATGCTCAGAGTGTAAGCTGGTAAGTGGCCACCATTGATCGAAAATCATCCCGCGACCTCGCCATCATCTACGTCGCCGCCTGGATGCGTTCATTTGGCATTGGGCTGTTGGGCGTTGTGCTCGGCGTATTTCTTTATCGCGAAGGATTTTCTTCCACTGCCATTGGATTGATGATTGCCGCAGGCCTGGCCGGAGCGGCCACCGGCACCGTGTTCATCACCTTCAAGGCCGATCATCTGGGCCGCCGACGGACGCTGTTTATGTTCTCGCTGCTGACTGCCGCCGGTGTACTTCCGCTTATAACTCACTTCGGACTGCCGGCAATGATCGCGATTGCCTATCTGGGCATGCTCAACGGTATGGGCACGGACAGGAGTCCCGCATTCGCACTGGAGCAGGCGACAATCCCGGGATTAGTAGCCGATGAAAAGCGTACATGGGCGCTGGCATGGTACAGCGTGGTGCTGGACGCCAGCGGCGCGGTGGGAGCTTTGGCTGCCGGGATTCCAATTGTGGCGCAGAAGTGGTGGGGGGTGGACCTGGGCCATTCCTACCGGCTTCTGTTTATAGGCTATGCAGCCATCAGCGTACTGACCGCATTCTTGTATCTCTTGTTGTCGCCCGAAGTGGAGATGCGCAAAACCGGCCTACCACTGCAGCCGCGGGCTGGCATCTCACCGGAAACAAAGTCCACGGTCAAAAGACTCTCCGCGTTGTTTTCAATCGATGCTTTCGGCGGCGGTTTTCTCACAGACGCGTTAGTTTCATATTGGTTCTTTCGTCGTTTCGGCATCGCTGAAAGCAAGCTTGCATTGCTTTTCTTTACGGTGCACGTATTGAACGCGCTCTCTCATTTAGGCGCGGCGTGGCTGGCACAACGAATTGGCCTGATCAGGACCATGGTATTTACTCATCTGCCTTCGAGTGTGTTTTTGATAGCAGCAGCGTTTGTGCCTTCGCCGCGCTGGGCAGTGCTGTTATTTCTCCTGCGTGAGTCCCTGGTAGAAATGGACGTACCGACACGGCAGTCGTATGTCGCAGCGGTGGTGAAGCCCGAGGAAAGGACGTTTGCCGCTGGCGTGACTAATCTAGTCCGGAATGGCGCATGGGCCGCGGCATCGGCAGTAGCGGGATTCTTCATGCAGCAAGTGGCTTTTGCCGCGCCGCTATTGCTGGGCGGCGGATTGAAGATCATTTACGACGGCCTTCTTTGGCGCGCCTTTCGACATCAAGTACCACCGGAAGAGCGAAGGGCCCAGGTCGTTACGAAGTGAGCCGGTGATCTTTTTGTCCGCCAAACGCGGCCAGCTTAACTGCAGCTCAAAAGCCAACACAATACTGGACTGATTCTTCGCGGCAGCCTATCTTGGAGAAATCATGCGCATCCCGGCACTTCTTCTGCTCTTATTGGCGCAATTGCTCTCGATCACTTCCGGCGCACAAACGGCTGACATAGAAACTCCGGTGTACCGCGTTAATGTTCGCGTGGTGCAGGTAGATGCGCAGGTGCTGAGCAAGAAGACGCATCACGCAGCCCGGGAATTGAAGAAGGAGGATTTTGAAGTCTATGAAGATAATGTCCGCCAGCAGGTAAGCTCTTTCAGCCAGGACACACTGCCGCTTTCCGTTGTCCTGCTATTCGATCTTACTGACAGCGTAAGACCCGTATTGAAATCTCTCGCGGAGGGAGCGCTGGAGGCCCTTCACCATTTGAAAGCGGAAGACGAAGTTACCGTGATGGTGTATGCAGCGTCGGCGCAGGTGTTGCAGGGGGCGACTACCGATCGCGCGCTGGCAGTGGCGGCAATCGAAAAGGCCAGCCGCATGGAGAGTGGAGAAGC
>JBAVLE010000175.1:0-15408 GCA_049688735.1 Candidatus Angelobacter sp.
ATCAAGCCGAATCGGATTATTATCCCTGGGGCGGCGAGCTTCAGTTCGTCACTTGGCTTTTCAGCTTCGAGGGAAAGGGTGGGACAGGCTACTGGGCAACGCCGTCTCATCTCCTGCCCTTTGTTGCAAGTCCATCCTCGCCCTCAAAACAGTAAACCTTATCCGCTCATTTCTCCGTGCTCTCTGTGCCTTCTGTGGTTGATAATAGTACCAATGGACGAGCGCGATTTTTTCGACGAAAAAGAATCCAAAAAGCCCCACACGCTCACGTGTCCCCACTGTCGCCAGGCGGGCGACTACGAACTCTCATGGCTGGTGCGGACGAAGAAGAAGCAGCTCTCCGGCCGAGCTGACGAGCGCGACCGCGCGAAGTTCGCCAAAGCACAGTCTTATATGGTCCGCCGTGACGATATGGTTATGTGCAAGAACGTGCGTTGCCGCAAGCGCTTTGAAGTTGCCGGAGTCCAATCCGTGGCGTTCCTGAACTAACGCGGTTCACACCATATCGGCCTCAAGGATCATGGTTGCGTCTGGTTGGCAGTCATTCCGTTGATCCAGGATAAATTCTTGTTTTGCGGCGCGTCGACCCGTCTTCATCGTGAATTCTTATCTTTTCGCGCGCCTCGTATCTCCGCGCCTGCGCGTCCCGTGGTAGGCTTTGCGCCGATCACGCGCGAGCGCCCGAGCCCCCAATGCCCATCGTTCCATTGGTCTTCCAAATCGCGTCTTTCGCATTGATTCGTGCTCGCTTCTTTTGCTGCTCTCATGCCTCCGCGTCTTGTGGTAGGTTTTTTCCCGCTCACACTAGATCAGCGCGATTCCGGCGATCACGTGCGATTTGATTTATACTTTCTGGTTTCGCCAGTGACTTCCGGCGGCGCTGACCAGCCGCCCAAAATTCGCATCTAAGCTGTTGAACAGGAACACACTGCATATGAAGATTCTGGTCTGCATGAAGCAGGTCCCGCAAAAAGACGCGCCTCTCAAACTCAATGAAAGCGGCACCTGGATCCGCGACGACGTCTCTTATGAAGTCAACGAGCCAGACGCTTTTGCCCTGGAAGAAGCTCTGCGGCAAAAAGAGAAGCACACCGGTGAGGTCGTAGTCATCACCGCTGGGCCGGCGCGGTCGCAGCAGGTACTGCGTGAAGGCCTTGCCAAGGGTGCAGATCGCGCGATTCATCTTGAAGATAACGCCTTTGTCGGCCTGGACGCGTTCAATATGGCCAAGGCCTTCGTCGCGGCTATCAAAGATGAGAAGTTCGATCTCATCTTCACCGGTCTGCAATCGGACGACTATGGCTACGCCCAGACAGGCGTGATTATGGCGGAGCTGCTCGGCTGGCCGCACGCTACCATCATCATGGAAATCCAGAAATCCGATAGCGGCATCAAGGTCAAGCGAGAGCTGGAGTCCGGCTTCTTCCAGCACGTAGGCATGTCCGTGCCTGCGGTGCTGACCATCCAGTCAGGCATTAACAAGCTGCGTTACGCCACGCTGCTGGGCATCAAGCAGGCCAAGAACAAGCCGCTGCGCAAAGTCAGCATGGACGAAGTAAAGTCCGCGCTGGGTGACAACCTGCAGAAGATTGAGAAACTTTACATCCCGCAGAAGACCAAGAAGACTGAGATGCTTGAAGGTTCGCCGGGTGAGATAGCCAAAAAGCTGGTGGACAAGCTGCGGAACGATGTTCGCGTAATTTGATCCGGTAACTTTCCTTTTAAGGAGCGCCCTATGGAACGAATGGAATATGACCCTGAAGGCGGAGATTATAAGCCAATCACCGAACATGAGACCGGTGCAACATTCCTGGTCTTAGGTGTCATCATGCTGCTTGCGGGGCTTGGCTGGCTGTTGTTTGTTAGGTGGGACATCCACGCCGGCGGCGGAATGATGCAAGGCATTTTTGCCGCGGATGTTGTTATTGCCCTGGTTCTCATCGTTTTGGGATTCATCAAAAAGAAACGGCAAATAAATTAGATGGCAGACATGATCCTTGTAATTGCTGAACAACGTGAAGGCAAGCTGAACCGCGTCTCCATGGAGACCATTGCGGCAGCCCAGGCGATTGCCGCGGAAACTGGCGCCACCGTTGAGGCAGCCCTCTTTGGAAGTGGCATTGCCGGCATCGCTCAGGAAATCGCCGCAAAAAAGCTGGCCAAGGTCACTGTGATCGACTCCCCCAAACTGGCTAAATATGAGCCGGATGGCGTGGTCGCGGCGCTCAAAGACTTTATCAACCAGAAGAAGCCAACTCTGGTGCTGATGCCGCACACTTACCAGGTGCGCGACTTCGCTCCGCAGCTTGCCACCGCCCTTCAGCGCACGCTCATCAGTGACGCCATCGGCTTCCACAAAAGCGGTGACAAGCTCGTCTTTACCCGCCAGATGTTCCAGGGCAAATTCGCTGCCGACGTTTCTTTTGCCTGCCCCGCGCCGCACTTTGTTACATTCCAGGCGGGCGCGTTCCGTGGCGATAAAGCTGAGGCTGGCGCATCCCCCGCTCCTGTTGAAACTGTCAATGCCAACATCGCCGACGGCGTCCAGCGCAACCAGCCTGAAGATCCGTTCAAGGAAGCCAAGCAGGCGGTCGATCTTACTCAGGCCGAAATCATTGTGTCCGTTGGTCGCGGCATTAAAGAGCAGAAAAATATTGAGATTGCTAAAGCGCTGGCTGACGCTCTGGGCGGCGAGATCGCCGCGTCGCGTCCCATTTGCGACTCCGGCTGGCTCCCCATGGACCGCCAGATTGGCAGCTCCGGCCAGACAGTATCACCTAAGCTTTATCTCGCTGTCGGCATCAGTGGCGCGATTCAGCACATTGTGGGGATGAAGGGCGCCCGCAGCATCATCGCCATAAATAAAGATGCAGAAGCGCCCATTTTTGAAATTGCTGACTTCGGCGTGGTTGGAAATTTATTCGACATTGTGCCCGCGCTGACTGAAGAAGTAAAAAAAGCGAAGACATAACATCTCACCACCGAGGCACGGAGACACGGAGAAATGAAGAATCTATTTTCGTTTGTAACTGGATTCTTGCTGGTGTTTTTTGCTGGTACTCTCGTGTTCCTCGCTTTCTATGCTCGTGATGCGTACAAAGATCGGCAACAAAGGGTCCTCATATCAGGCGAGACTCCGCTTTTTGCGCCTTCTGACGAAGGGCGCAAATTGTGCTTCAACAAGGGCCGGATCAAGATCGCGACCGTCAGTGCAGGAGAACAAATTAAGGTTCGAAGGATCATCTATGAAAAGGACTGCATGACGGTTCGAATCCGAACAAGGTTTGGGCAGGAAGGTTATCTTGTGTCAGGCGCAGGAGCTTGGCGGATTCAGTGAAATTTCCTCCGCTTCTCCGCCCCTCCGTGTTTCAAAAGTTTTATTACAGGACTGAATGCTGACTGCTGAGTGCTAATTGCTATCTATGATCACTTTCCGCAAACCCCTCGAAGGTATCGATCGTCCGCAGATGGAATCGGACGTCACCATTGTTGGCGGCGGCCCTGCCGGCCTTGCCTGCGCGCTGCGTCTTTCGCAACTCATTGACCGCCATAATCGCCGCAATCCTGACGCGCCACTGAGCAAAGAGAACATCAATGTGCTGGAGAAGGCCCGTGAACTCGGGCAGCACTCGCTTTCCGGCGCGCTGCTTGATCCTCGTTCCATGGACGAGCTTCTACCCGGCTGGCGCAGCGAAGCGCCTCTCGATGCCGAAGTCACGCATGAAGAAGTTTACTTTCTCACCGAAAAACGCGAGCATCTCCTTCCGTTCACGCCTCCGCCATTGCAGGATCATGGCAATTACGTAATCTCCATCAACCGTTTTGTGAAATGGCTTGGAGAAAAAGTTGAGCAGGCCGGCATCACCGTCTTTACCGGATTTGCGGGATCAGAGCTCCTAGTGGAAGGCGATCATGTTATTGGCGTTCGCACGGACGACAAAGGCGTGGACAAAAATGGCCAGAAGAAATCTAACTTTGAGCCCGGCTATGACGTAAAGTCGAAAATAACCGTGCTGGCAGAAGGTCCTCGCGGGTCCCTGACCAAACAGCTTGTCGCCAGATACGACTTACAAAAAGGCTTGAACCCGCAGGTCTACGGCATTGGCGTAAAAGAACTGTGGGAAGTGCCATCCGGGGCCATCAAAAAAGGCCAGGTCATTTATGCCATGGGCTGGCCGCTCACCACCAAAGAATACGGCGGCGGCTGGCTGTATGGATCAAAAGACAACATCGTCTCCCTCGGCTACGTCACCAGCCTCGACTATCAGGACCCGCGTCTCGATCCGCAGCGCGTGCTGCAGGATTTCAAGCAACATCCGCTGATTGCCCGCTTGCTGCGCGGTGGCAAAATGATCCGCTACGGCGCAAAAACATTTCCTTATGGCGGATGGTTCTCCATGCCGCCGCTTGCCGGCAATGGCTGGATGATCGTTGGCGATTCCGCCAGCTTCCTCAACTCACAGCGGCTCAAAGGCATTCACCTGGCAATCAAGAGCGGTATGCTTGCCGCGGAAACCGCGTTCAACGCTCTGCTGGAAAACAATTTCACCGCCACGCGCCTCCATCGATATAAAGAAAGCGTTGACTCAAGCTGGATCAAGGACGAGCTCTGGGAGACCCGCAATTTCCACCAGGCATTTGAGAACGGCTTGGTTTCTGGCCTCTTCCACACAGCCGTGCAGCAGATCACTGGCGGCCGCGGTCTGCATGAAATTTATCCCGCGCACGCTGGTCATACGCGCATGAAGCATCTTGACCAGTTACCTGCCGACGGCGGCAAACGCGCGCATCTTTTGGGCAAGGCCAAAGGCGACGGAAAACTCACCTTCGATAAACTCACTGACCTTTATCATTCCGGCACGCGGCATGAAGAAGACCAGCCTTCGCACCTAATCATCCATGACACAAATATTTGCAACACGCGTTGCGTCACGGAGTTCGGCAATCCCTGCCAGAATTTCTGTCCCGCTAATGTATATGAAATGGAAGAAGACGCTTCCGCGCCCAAAGGCAAAGTGATCCACCTGAATCCTTCCAACTGCGTGCATTGCAAGACCTGCGACATCATGGACCCCTACGAGATCATCACCTGGGTACCTCCAGAGGGCGGCGGCGGCCCGAATTACGATGGGATGTGATGCGCAAAGCGGCTGACACATCGCAGTCCGCTCAATGGTTTTTCAGGTCTCTGACTCGGGCGGCAAGACCCACTTTGAGCCATTCGGTTACTTGTTTCTGCTGTTCGGCCTTCTCTTTTTCGTTGAGGTGCGTTGCGGCTTCTGCAAGCCTGGTATCCGATCCGGGAATCTTGTACTTCGTGGCAATCAAATACCAGAAATAAGCTTTCTTCTCTCCCTCATGGGAGCCGCTTTCAGTTTCCAGCCGCGCCGTATTCATATAGCCATCCTGCACTCCAAGCACGGCTGCATTGCGGTAAAAATCCAGGGCATCCTGCGAACTCTTCTGCTGCCCCAGGCCTTTTTCCGCCATGCGGCCCAGAACAATGTAGGCAAACGGTAGCTCAGATTTCTTGCACCAGTCCCTTGCCTGCCCATAATCCTGCGGGACACCTCGCCCCACCGCATACAACTGGCAAAGCTTGTATTGTGCTGGACTCGCGAAAATAGAAGCCTTGTGGTCCTGATGGGCGAACTCCATATATAAGGAAATCGCTGCGGGAAAATCCTGCGCAAGCTCATCGCCTTTTTCATAAAGAGCGGCCAGATCAAACTTGCTGCGATCCATACGGTTGTTCAGCTCTTCGCTGATGTGTTTCAGGGCGTCGGCGGCCTGGCCGTCGCCTTTTCTCTGCGCGGCCATCATCCAGCTGCCCGCAAGGCCAATGTTTCCTTCCACACCTTCGCCGTTATAGTAAGAAATGGCTACGTTGTAAATGCCTTCCGCTAAACCTTGTTTCGCGGCCTTTTTGTACCAGCGGACCGCTTCTTCTTTGTCGCGCTGCACACCGCGGCCAAGCGCATACATCACGCCCAGAGCATTTTGCGCCTGAGCGTTTCCCTGGTCGGCGGATTTCCGGAACAATTGGACGGCTTGCTCATCATCCTGCGCCACGCCTTTGCCATCCTCATACGCGCGGCCAAGTTCGAATTGTGCCTGGGCATCGCCACTTTCTGCATGTTGGGCCAACTCAGAGATTGGAGGCGTGCCGGTACTTTGGCAAGGGGCGGGCATAGCCGATAGCAAGAGAACAGAAATTAAAAAGTGGGTGGCTCTCATCGACGATATTTCTACCCCAGAATTTCCAATGCGACAAGAAAAAGTTTGAGGCGCGAACTCCCGAAGGCAGATGGCTCTGCGAGAATATTCTCCGATGCAAATTCGCCTTCTCACGCCTGATGACGCTGAAGCCTTCTGGCAGCTGCGGCTTGAAGCCCTGCGCAACGATCCCGCTTCCTTTGCCGACTCAGCCGAGGAGCATCTCGCAACGACGGTCGAAACCGCACGTGAGCGCTTGCGCAAGGGCGATCCCGCCGGCAATTTTGTCGTTGGCATGTTTGAAGATGGCAAGCTCACCGGCACAACTGGTTTCTTTCGTCGCCCGCACAACAAGGAAAACCACAAAGGTCATATCTGGGGCGTTTACGTGCGACCAGAATCTCGCCGCAAAGGTGTCGCCAGCGCTCTGATGAAGGAGATCATTCGTCGGGCACGCGAACTGAATGGTCTGGAGCAGGTTACGCTGGTCGCCTCTGCAAACCTGCCCGCACAGCGACTCTACAAGGCCCTGGGATTTGAAAGCTACGGAGTCGAGCCTCACTCGTTGAAGATCGGCAATCAATACATTGATGATGTGCTGATGGTGCTTTGGCTGTGAAGTCCGGGCATTCCCAACGCCAAAACATTTAGGTGCACCCGCACGCCTTCCTCTATAATAAAGGCATAGGTTCCGACCACTTCCAGCCTAAGGCATACCCGGCTGTATGTGGCGGCTCCTTGCTGAGAATGCAAGGACGAGGGTCTGGCGCGGAAACGCACGGGCCTCCCGGTTGGAAAGGAACCGAAACACGCTTCGGCGTATTTCCCTCCTTTTTTTGTCCCTGCTCAATTTAACAATTGTCGCCATTGAGGCGACGACGCATATGCGGCTTCAGGACAAACACGGGCGCTTTATCACTGACCTGCGCGTCAGCATCACTGACCGTTGCAATTACAAATGCGTCTATTGCCGGACCGGAAATGAAGGTGCGCAATATTCTGAGCTGCCTTTTGCCGACTACCTGCGCCTGGTACGGATCTTCGTCAACTCTGGCATTGAAAAGGTCCGGCTCACTGGCGGAGAGCCTCTGCTGCGCAACGGCCTGGTGGATTTTGTCCGCGATCTTGCTAAGCTGCGCACGCTGGATGGCGACAAGCTCGATTTGGCAATCACCACCAACGGCCATCTCTTGTCCGAACTTGTCCAGCCGCTCAAGGATGCAGGTCTGCGTCGTGCCACCATCAGCATGGACGCCGTTGATGCTGAAAAGTTCGCTCGCATTACTCGAGTGCCTAATGGCTATAACAGCGTGCTTGCCGGCATCCGCGCCGCCAAGCGCGCTGGACTTGAACCGGTCAAGGTCAACTGCGTTCTTCTGCGCGGATTCAATGAAGACCAGATCGTTGAGTTTGCGCGCTTCTCCCGCGAAGAAGGCGTAGTTGTCCGCTTCATTGAATTTATGCCCTTGGAAGAAGACCGTGTCTGGTCGCCGGACGTGGTTGTTCCCATGGATGAAATTTTGGGAAAGCTCAATGAGTTTCGGCCCGTGCGCCAGCTCCCCAACGAACTCAGCGAGACTGCGCGGCGCTATACCTTTGACGACGGCAAAGGCGAAATCGGCATCATCGCGCCTGTATCGCATCCTTTCTGCGGCCACTGCTCGCGCGTCCGGCTCACCTCAGACGGCAAGATCCGTACCTGCCTTTTCTCCTTGCTTGACCATGACATGGCGGGGCGAATGTATCGCGGCGCCAGTGACACTGAATTAACTGATTACGTTCGTTCAGTGGTCGACCAGAAAGAAGCTCGCCATCACATTGGTGAAGCTGGATTTATCAAGCCTTCACGCAGCATGGTCCATATAGGCGGCTGAACTTGCCTAACGCCGGTAACTTGCACACATAAATGAAGGTTAGTAAGATTTGCCAAATCTCCTAAGAAGGGCGAGCCCCGACCACGCGGCGAGCCCGATGTCGTAGGAGCATCAGCGTACTCAATGATGTTAAGCTGTTGAGCGGGTTGGAGCGAAGCGACAACAAATTTAGGCGCGAATCTCCTCCGGCAATATCAATTCCCCTACAGTTTGCTTTGAAAAATGGATAATGGTTTCAAAAGGGACAACTAGAGGAAGTTCAACGGCTCAGACACGGGACCCACATGAGGCGCTTGCGGTGGAAGTTGCCGGCAAAACCGACGTCGGGTGCGTGCGCACGAACAACGAAGACAATTTTGGCTTCGATTCGCGCCATGGCATCTTTGTGGTCTGTGATGGCATGGGCGGCCAGGCCGCCGGCGAAGTTGCCAGCAAGATGGGCGTGGATATTCTTCTGGACTATTTCCGGCAGCAACCTCCAGACGCGGCAAAGCAGTCGCTGAATGGACAAAATGGTTCCTCTGGAGCGCAGAGCCTGGCGAATGCAATCCAATTGGCGAACAAGACAATTTTTCAGGCCGGACAGCAACAGAACGGGCGGAATGGAATGGGTTCCACAATTGTTGCGGCGCTGGTGCGGGGAAACTCACTGGCCATTGCCAACGTGGGCGACAGCAGGATTTACCTGATTCGCCAAGGGACAATTCAGCAGCTCACGCAAGACCATTCGCTCGTTATGGAACAGGTGCGGCGAGGGTACATCACTCTGGAACAGGCGCAGCAATCAGAGATGCAAAACATAATTCTGCGCGCTCTGGGATCAGAAGAAGCGGTTGAGGCCGATGTCGAAGACCTTGTCGCGTTGCCGGGTGACGTTCTCATTATGGCTTCAGACGGCCTCACCCGTTATGTGCCCGATGCAGACATTCTCAAGGTCGTGCAAGGCAGGCGGAACCTGCAACACGCGTGCGGTGAATTGGTAAAAAGGGCCAGGGAATGTGGCGGCGATGACAACATTACTTGTTTGCTTGTAAAAATTGTCAGCCGGCCTTGGTATCAACAGATTTTGAGTAAGCTATTTTTCGGAGGCCAGCAATGGCAAAACTCTATTTGAAATTTGAGCAGAACGGCCAGGTATTGAAAGAAGTCTTTCTGTCGCAGGCAGCAACAACCATTGGCCGTCTGCCGGACAACAGCGTGCAGATAGATAATCTTGCCGTGTCCGGCCACCATGCTCGGATCAGCTGGGAAAAAGACCACTACATTGTTGAGGATCTTGGCTCGCTCAACGGAACTTACCTGAACAATGAGCGTGTGGGCAAGGCTACGCTGAAGAATGGCGATCAGGTCAAGATCGGAAAGCATCTGGTCGAGTTCAAGCATGAAAGCTCGGTGCCGAACTTCGCTGTAGCAGCCGTCAAGGCCGGGCCGTCCGCGCCAAAACTTGATGCCACCATGATGTTGGACACAAAGCAAGCCCGCGAAAAGCTTGCTGATAAGAACGCTCCTTCGGCAGAATCAGGTCCGCTGGGAATTTCGCGGCCTGCATGGATGTCCGATCCATTTGCTGCCGCTAAAGACCGCATTGGTATGCTCAGCATTCTGGAAGGCAGGACTGACCAGGAAAAATATGTCCTTACCGGCAAGATGACAATGATCGGGAAGTCGAGCATGGCGTCTATCAAGCTGAAAGGCTTCTTTGCGCCCACCACGGCGGCGCTGATCAGCAAGCGTGACAATAAATATTTCATTGCTCCTTCGGAGAGCAGGGCAAAGGTGAAGATCAACGGTGAAGAAGTGATTAGCCAGCGTGAGATGAATGCCGGAGATCTTATTGAGGTAGGGAAAGTGAAAGCCGCGTTCAGCTTCCAGGATTGAAACGCTATTTAATTCTTTCCAGCACCACCAGGGTGCGATCGTCCTGGGCTTCTGTATTGCCGCCAAAGGACTGGACGGCATCCAGGATTTTCTGGATTGGTTCCTCGCCGCATAGGAAGTCACCTATCAAGTGGGTGCCGAATTCAGCCCCTTCGGCGTTTTCTGTTTCGCTGATTCCGTCAGTGAGAATGCAAAGCTGTGATCCGGTGGCAAGCTCGCGCTCAATTACGTGAAAGTCAACTTTAGGAATCAGCCCTACAGGCATATCGCCATCTTCCACATGCGTTGCTTTTCCATCTTGCACAAGAATGGCCGGAACGTGGCCGCAATTCACCAGGGCAAGCTTGCCGTCGCGATGTAGCTGCGCTGCCAGCAGAGTAGCGTATTTTTTCCCGGCAACGCGTGAACAGAGGAATGTATTTACTGAGGCAATAGCATCCACCAGACGTGCGCCGCTGGTCATCTGCGCGTAAAACATCCCATGAATTACTGAGGCCAGCAGGGCTGCCGAGATTCCTTTGCCGGAAACGTCAGCCACAATCACCGTTACCGCGTCGGGCGAAACGTGGACATCAAAAAAGTCGCCGCCCACTTCGCGGCAGGGAATGCTGCACGCATTCACCCGGACAAAATCGTTCTCTACCTTTGAAGCGGAGATCAGGCTCCGCTGGATGGATGCGGCAATGTCCATTTCTTTTCGGTACTGTTGCGCGGCCTGCTCCGCCGCCACCAGTTTGGCGCTCTCCAGCACCGCTGCACATTCACTGGCCAGCGCGCGCAACACTTCATGGCTTACGCCTGAAAGATTGTGGGAAACCGAGCGGCTGTCCAGGTAGAGCACGCCATCAATGTTCGTGAGCGAGTCACTGTGCTGGCGTGTGCGTAGCGGAATGGCGATGACCGTCCGGAGTTCATTCAGCACAATGCTTTGGCGCTCTGCCAGGGCCTGCTGTTTCAGCGCGTCGCCGGTAATGAATTCTGCCGCTGAGGTCAGGGCGTCTTCCACTACTGAATGCGAAACTTTCTCGTCGCTTGTGAGACTCGTACCTTTGCTGTCCAGCCCACATGCCAGCGCCGGCCGTCCGCCTTTGCTTGCGTCTTTTAGATAGACAAAACCTCGCTCAGCGCGCGTAATCTTTAAGGCGTAATCCAGCATGTTGCGGAGCACTTCATTCACCACCACGCCGCCGGTGAGGCTGCGGGCTGCTTCAAGAAACAGGCGCAGCTTCTCCAGGTCAGATGTATCAGATCTTGAAACCAGCCGTGACAGCAAAATGTTGGTGGAATTGTCTGTGGTATGCGAGACAGCGTTACCGTGGCGAAAGACGATTCTTACTCCCGCCACGCCGAAAGTAATTTCATCATTGTTTTTCAGTTGGGCGCGTTCACACCGTGAGCCGTTTACGAATGTGCCGTGCCGGCTCGCCCCATCAACAATGTAGTATTCGCCGTTCTCAATCACCACTTTGGCATGCTGGCGGGAAACCTTCAGGTCAGCAATGGGGGCATCGCATTCTTCGGAACGCCCGATGGTCAATGGCGACTTGGCTATCGCAAGCCTGCGCTGTTGTCCCGCTACCTCGATCAGGAGCGCCGCTTCACCGGTGTTTGACGTGGCCGCAACCGCCATGATGAACGATTATAACCGCTGCAGCCACAAGATGCCGCGCTCGAACCGATACTGAAAATCGGTCGTGCGCCAGGTCTTTGCTGATCTGCCAGAGCATTCACCAGCGCAAATGTGCCAATCTTTTTGCAGACACCGGGGCATCATTCGGCATAGCGTGAAAATTCTAGAAGAAGCAGCGGCAGGCCGTCAGTCGATCGGCTCAAACAGATCGCGGGTACGGCTCTCCATGATCGTATCGAGGCCGCCAATTACATATTGCTTAAAGTAGGGAGCGTTGCGATGAGCATCGAGCGCGGCGGCATCCTTATATTGTTCGTAAAAAAGAAATTTGCGCGGGTCTTCAGTCGATTGGTGTCCGATATATAGCACGCATCCCGGTTCCTTGCGTGAATGCTCCTGCAGAACCTTGATGTATTCGCGGCACTTCTCCTCGGCGCCGGGTTTTACTCGCATGTCAACTTTAAGAACAATCATTTCGTCTTCGCTCCTTTTTGTGGAGCAGCTTTCTCTGGGTGACCAATGATCTCGGCTTCGAACTCCGGCAACAGCATGGTCTGGTCGCGGTCAGGGCCGGTAGAGACCATGCCGATCTTGGCTCCGCTTTCGCGCTCAATAAAGCGAAGATATTCCTGAGCTTTCTTCGGCAGCTCGTCGAAGCTGGCGACGCCTTCAGTGGATTTCTTCCAGCCAGGCATTTTTTCGTAAATGGGCTGCACTTGCTCAAAGCCTGTAGCCAGCGCCGGAATCGAGTCAACCTTTTTGCCTTTGACCTTGTAGCCCACGCAGACCGGAACTTCATCCAGCACGTCCAGCACATCAAGCTTGGTAATCACCCACCAGTTCACGCCATTGATCATCTGCGCGTAGCGAAGTAGCGGCAGATCGACCCAGCCACAACGGCGTGGGCGTCCTGTAACTGCGCCGTATTCCTTCCCTCGCGCGCGAAGCTGATCGGCAACAGCGCCTTCCACTTCGCTGGGGAACGGCCCGCCACCCACACGGGTGCAGTACGCCTTAGTTACGCCGATTACATTTTGAATTGCGTTTGGTGGAACGCCTGTCCCAGTGGCCGCACCGCCTGCGGTGCAGCTTGATGACGTCACAAAAGGATAAGTCCCATGGTCGATATCAAGCATCGTCGCCTGCGCGCCTTCAAACATCACTGATTCGCCTTCAGCCAATGCATGGTTCAGCAGCACAGCGGTATCGGCCACGAAGGGCGCAATCTGTTTGGCGGCTTCCGCATATTCGGTGTACATGCTGTCTGCATCCAGTGGATCGGAATTGAAAAGCGCGTGCGCGATCATATTTTTCTCGCGGCAGGCATTCTCAATCGTCGATTTCAGCAGCGTGGAGTCAAGCAGATCGGCGACGCGCAGCCCGCGCCGTCCCATCTTGTCTTCATACGCCGGGCCAATGCCGCGCGACGTGGTGCCGATCTTCACGCGTCCGGGAGCGTTCTCCGCCCCCATTTCAATCATGCGATGGTAAGGCAGGATCACATGGGCGCGGTTGGAGACAAAAAGGTTCCCATCCACTTGCACGCCGGCATCGCGCAGCATCTTTACTTCTTTCAGGAAGGCCAGCGGGTCCAGCACCACGCCGTTGCCAATGACTGAGCGGCATCCCTTGCGCAGCACGCCGCAGGGAACCAGCTGCAACACAAATTTTTTTCCTTTAATAATGACGGTGTGTCCTGCATTATGCCCTCCGGCATAACGCGCCACCACGGAAAAATTGTGCGAGAGAACATCGACAATTTTGCCTTTGCCTTCGTCGCCCCACTGGGCGCCAACGATCACTGCTGTCTTGCCGCGCTTCACGTGAAATGCACACTCCTCGCCCGTGCTGTTCTTCGCAGTAATAAAGATAATCCTGGGAAATCTGGACGGGAAAGTTTCTGTTACCTATGAATTTTAACAGAGTTGAGCCGGGTTGCGGGCGTCTGAGCCCGCAGGCGAAATCCCGAACGTAGTGAGGGAACTAATTAACAGCCGTTGCGGGTGACAAACAAGCACCAGTGGACCGACGCGGTAGTGAACCGCGCCCCCTTTGGGCGCGATTCGGTAATCCGCTGCTATGGTCTTGGTTCATCAAGCTCAACCTTTAGCAAAATTCAACATCCAGTTAGTCCCGAACTGATCAGTGAACATTGCAAAACGCGCCGCCCACGGTGTTTCCTGTGGGGCCTGTATGGTCTTGCCTTTTTCGCTGAGAGCGGCAAATAGTTTATCTGTCTCTTGTACCGATTCACAGTTTAGGCAAACAAAATAATTGTCGCCAGCGTTGAATGTCATTCCCGGCATATTGTCTGAGGCCAACAAAACCGCTGCGCCTTTACTGATTCTGGCGTGGGCAATCCGATCTTTGGAATCTGGAGGCACATTGCCGCCCATATCGCCAAACGTTATCAGTTGCAGATCGGACCCAAGGCACTTCTGGTAAAAAGACACGGCTTCACGGCAGTTTCCGTTAAAGATGAGATAGGCGTTGATTTCCTTCATGGTGCACTCCATTTTTGATTTTGATGACTGAGGAAATGAAATTCTCTTGTTGGCAATATTAACTCCGCAGCGGGATAAGGGCACAGGGTCGATTTTCGCGCAGGCACAAGCCGCTCCAGATGAACAGGCCCGTACACAAGGGCAGCGTCCGCATTGAATGAATTTGTCTTCGCGTTATACTTGCAGGCGGGAGATTGAAAGCCATGCTCTCATCGCAACATCGTTCCCGCATCTTCCAGCCTGCTCCACGATTGATGTTTCCTTATCTGCTTGCGATTATTCTGCTGTTGAATGGATGCGGCATGGGCAGCAAAAATCCGCCGCCAATGGCCACAGCAGGCTTTGCCTTTGTAACCAATTCAGGTTCCGGCTCTGTTTCTGCCTTGGCCATGGATAGTTCCGGCTCTCTTTCGCTGGTTGCCGGTTCTCCGTTTCCAGCAGGCGTTGGCGCAGAGTTCATCGCATTTGATTCGGTGCATAAGTTTCACTTTGTAAGCAACCAGAATGCGAACACCGTCTCAGCTTTTTCAGTAAATACCGGCACGGGCCAACTTACCACTGTTGCCGGCTCTCCGTTTGCCACCGGCACACGACCCATTGGGATTGCCGTTGATCCAGCAGGGAAATTTGTTTTCGTGGCGAACCAGGCGGCGAATAGCATTTCCGGTTTCAGCATCGGTGCAAATGGCTCTCTCTCTCCTGTTGCAGGATCGCCGTTCACCGCCGGTAGCCCCTATGGAATGGTTGTGAATGCGGCGGGAACTGTATTATTCGCCAACAATTTTCCCGATTCTTCAATCTCTGATCTCAACAGTGTCTCCGCTTTCCAGATCGGCGCCAACGGCGCTTTAGCCCCCATTGCCGGCTCTCCATTTCCGACCTCAAGCACAGCAGGTTTTGCGTCTGCAATCGGGCTCGCCGCCGACTCCGCGGGAAAATTCCTGTTTGTTGGCGATCACATGGCCCAGTCCATTGTCCCATTCAACATCAGCGCCACAGGAGCTTTGACGCCGGTTCCCGCGCTGCCCCCTGCCGTGCCCGCTTGCTCTGTTTCCTGCCACAATAATCCGTTGCGGCTGGTGGTCCATCCCAATGACCAATTCGTTTACGCGACGAACGTGCAGGCCGGAACCGTGTCCGCTTTCAAAATAACAAATGGCGCGCTGTCTTCAATTGCAGAAGTTCCTGCCGGCCAGCACCCATTTGGTGTGGCGCTAGATCCCGCAGGACAATTTTTGTTTGCCGCCAACAAAGTTGATAACACCATCTCAGCTTTTTCCGTGAATTCTTCAACCGGCATGCTTTC
>JBAVLE010000176.1:0-8027 GCA_049688735.1 Candidatus Angelobacter sp.
GATATACGATAGTGACCCGTGAGAGTGATTGCGCGCCGAACTTTGCATGACTTTTCTGAATCTTTGCGGGCCAGCAAAGATTACAAGGCTGTAAAAACAGCTCTGGATGCGTGGTTTCACGAGGCGCAAGCAGCAGTTTGGAACTCACCGGCGGAAGTCAAAAGAAGTTATGGCAATGCAAGCATCACCGGCAAAGACCGCGTTGTCTTCAATATCAAAGGGAATGACTATCGACTTGTAGCCGCCATTGATTATCAGAGGAAAGTTGTTTTCATCAAGTGGCTGGGAACGCACAAAGAATACGACCGCATTGATGTTAGGACGGTGCAATATGCGCATAAGGCCGATCAGAAATGAAGCAGATTATGACGCGGCGCTCCATAGAGTAGAAGCGCTGTGGGGCTCGGCTTCCGAAACCCCGGAAAGCGATGAACTCGATGTTCTTGTCCCCTTGATTGAGGCATACGAGCGGGAGCATTATCCGATTGATTTGCCGACCCCTATCGACGCCATTAAGTTTCGACTGGAGCAGCAAGGCAAGGATTATCGGTCTTTAATCGGAATCATTGGGCAGCGGACTCGAGTCTATGAAGTAATGAGAGGTGCTCGGCCGCTTTCGCTGAACATGATCCGTAAGCTGCACAGCAAACTGGGGATTCCCGCCGATGTGTTGATACAGTCCCCTCTGCCACCGAGGATGCGCGCGAAGAAAGCATCTGCCGGGCGGAATAAAAGTCCCCGAGCGATTTGACCAGCAATCTGAACCATTCGTGGCATTGATGGAGATCGTTGCGTCGCTGTACCGGCTGAGTCGGAGCCGGCCCCCTATTCCCCCGTATCGATCTGGGCCCGCTGCAGCCGGTCGGAAAAATCGATATAACACGACTTCCATTGGGTATAGAAGTCAATTGCGCCCAGACCGCCTTCGCGATGTCCGTTGCCTGTCGCCTTCGTCCCGCCGAAAGGTAGATGCACTTCCGCGCCGATCGTCGGGGCATTCACGTAGGTAATGCCAGCGTAAATATCCCGCATGGCGCGAAATGCTTTATTTACATCGCGCGTGTAGACCGATGACGAGAGACCATAAGGCACGTTATTGGCAATCTCGATGGCCTTGTCAAAGTTATCAACCGGAATCAGGCTGAGCACCGGCCCAAAGATTTCTTCCTGGGCCACGCGCATCTTCTCATTCACGTCAGTGAAGATGGTCGGTTCAAAGAACCAGCCATAAGCATGGTCGGTAGTGTTCAGCGCTTTCCCGCCCGCTTCCAATTTGGCCCCTTCATTCTTGCCAATCTGGACGTACTTTTCCGTGGTGGCTACTTGCTGTTCGTTGATCTGCGGCCCCATCTCTACGCTTTCATCCTGGCCATTGCCCACTTTCAGGCGCTGAGCGCGATAGATCAGCCTGTCCGCAAATTGGCGGTAAACACCTTTTTGCACAATCACGCGGCTGGCCGCAGTGCAGCGCTGCCCCGTGGTTCCAAACGCGCCCCATAGAACACCTTCCAAAGCAAGATCAAGGTTTGCGTCGTCCAGAATAATAATGGCGTTCTTCCCGCCCATTTCCAGTGAGCATGGCTTGAAACCCCGCGCAGCCGTTTCGCCCACAATGCGTCCCACCTCGCTCGATCCAGTGAATGAAATTGCCTGCACATTGGGGTGCTCGGCTATCGGTGCGCCGACTTCTGGGCCGAACCCGGTCACCACGTTGACCACGCCCTTGGGCAGGCCGGCATCGGTAAGAGCTTTGAGCAAGTTGAGCGTTGAAAGCGGAGTGTCTTCCGCAGGCTTGATCACGCAAGTGTTGCCGCAGACCAGAGCAGGCAGCAGCTTCCATGAAGGGATGGCCATAGGAAAATTCCAAGGAGCGATCATCCCACACACGCCGATGGGCATGCGCACTGCCATGGCAAACTTGTTAGGCAATTCAGACGGCACTGTGGCGCCGAATTGGCGGCGACCTTCGCCGGCCATGTAATACGCGGTGTCCACCGCTTCCTGCACGTCGCCGCGGGTTTCTTTCAGAACTTTGCCCATTTCCCGGGTCATCAGGCGGGCGTACTCTTCCTTGCGTTCCAGCAGGATTTCGCCAGTTCGGTAAATGATCTCAGCGCGTTTAGGTGCAGGAACCAGCCGCCAGCGCTCGAACGCCTGCTTGGCGGCGGAAACGGCGTCGTCCACATCGCGTTTGTCTGAGCGCTGAAAGACGCCGATCACGTCACGTGTGTCCGCTGGATTCAAATTTTCGTAGGTCTGGCCCGTGCGTGATTCGACCCACTCGCCGCCGATAAAATTCTTAAAGACTTTGGCTGCCATTGATACAGAAGTCGCCTTTCACTGGAATCAAACTCTTTATCGTACCAAAAACCTCAAGCATCGCGCATGCCAGGAGTGATTCCCCACCCGCACACAGATGACGGAAATCCATGATAACAAGAGCCTTTGCGCTCCTTTTTGGTAGCCACATCTTTTCATTCCATCGCAAAATTCAAAATGGAACTGGGAGCTTCTAAAATTACTTTAATATCGCTCATGAAATGTTTTTATGATCTAAAATCATGGCCTTCTAACCTTAAATAGTGTAGGTTACAACCACTTTTGAAACAGCTAGTTAGATGCTGACGTAGTACTTCTTAAAGGCGTTCTACGGACGAACATAGTGAAAGGTCGATTGCTGTGTCCATACTCCTTGCCGACGATGATCTTCACCTGGCAACATTTTTATCGAAATCGCTCGAATCAGAAGGCTATTCCGTCCATACGGCGCTGAATGAAGACAGTGTGATTTCCGAGCTACAGCGCCAGAACTACAAATTAATCATTCTCGATCTGAACTTCGGCCAGACGGATGGACTGAAGCTGCTTGAAAAGCTGCGTGCTGAAGGTTTGGAAACTCCCGTAATGGTGTTGAGCGCCCGCAACCGGGTTTCTGACCGGATCCAATCTCTAAACCTGGGCGCCGATGATTACATCACCAAGCCATTTTCTTTCCAGGAACTCGCGGCGCGGACAAATGCCTTGCTGCGGCGCAAGGCCGATCCTGCATTGAACATCCTGCGAACAGAAAATCTGGAGTTAGATCCGGCGTCGCGCAGAGTCCACCGCGGCAAACACGAGATCAAGCTAAGCCCCAAGGAATTTGATCTTCTTGCGCTGCTGATGCGCCATGCCGGCGAAACCGTGACGCGCAACGATTTACTGCGCGGTTCCTGGGGATCCGAGCCAGAAAGCGACAGCAATCTGGTGGACGTTTATGTGAATTATCTGCGCCGAAAAATCGATTTTGCAGATGAAGAAAAGCTGATTCATACCATCAGGGGAGCGGGCTATCGAATCGGCAGGCAGGCCCCATCACAAGTTGCGGCATCGCCTGCGGAGGCCCAGTCAGATCCCGCGCATATTGATGTGAATCATACCTATCCGCCCGGCGCCCTTATCGATGTAGCAGATAATCCCGGCATGCAGCAAACATCGCTCCGGGGCTTGATTCATTCACTGGCGCACGATCTGGCTCAGCCTCTTACCAGCATACGTTGTTTTCTTGAAGTCGCAGGCATCCGCAAAAGTGGGCCTCAGCCGCTGGCTGATCTAAGAACAATTGAGCAGCAGGCGGACCGCGCCATTTCTCTGGCCAAGGCAATATCTGTCCTGGTGCGGGAAGTTCCAGCGCCCAACGCGCCCTGGGCTTCTCTGGATTCGCTGCTCAATGATCTCTTCAATGATTTTATTGTGCTTTTGCATTCCGGGTTGGTGACTCTGGAGCGCCAGTGGTCTTCTGCCATCCAGGTTACTAGTAGTCCAGTCCTGCGCCATCTTTTGGTGCTGCTTTTGAGCAAGCTGGTGGGCCGGAATACACGGCCTTTAATCCTCACAATTTCGGCGCAGGCAAATGATGGCCGTTGCACCATTCAGTTTAAGTGGAGGCCCGCTGACAGTGCCCAGGTCGCCATGTTGGACGCGAAAAGCATCATCGGCAAGGAGCTTAGCTACATTCACGAGCAAATCTTTTCCATTGGCGGAGAGCTATCTCTTATAGATGGTCGTTCGGAAATCCTGCTGAAAGTGCCGGCCGCAACGCAACCGCTCAAACCGGAAATGGTTGTGCACTAGGTCGCTCGTTAATTTCAAGGGCTTTAATTTCAAGGGCTTTATTCTCCCATTACCGCGACTACTACTCGTTTTGCGCGCTGGCCATCGAACTCAGCGTAAAACACCCGCTGCCATGTTCCCAACAGCAGTTTGCTGTTGGTTATGGGAAGAATGACTTGATGGTGTATGAGCAAGGCTTTCAGATGTGAGTCGCCGTTGTCCTCACCGGTTTGGTGGTGCAGGTATGCTTCATTGAATGGCGCAAGCTGCTCCAGCCACTTGTCAATGTCCTGGATCAACCCTCGCTCGTCGTCATTCACATACACGCCAGCAGTGATATGCATGGCAGAAACCAGTGCCATGCCGTTAGTCACGCCGCTGGCATGCACAATCTTTTCCACCTGCGGCGTAATGTGGACGTATTCGCGGTGCTTCTTGGTGTTGAAGGTGAGATATTCCGTATGAAATTTCATGCTGAAGCCTGCCTTTGAGTGAGTCTCGCGGAGCAGTTTATAGGACGATGAAACTTTGAGCGAAGCCGCCCAGCCTTGCCAACAACGCATCAAAAACAGCATGGCCAAACGTCCAACCCGCATCTCTGCTGCGCCAGTCCTAGATAAGCCCACGCTGCCTGCTCTGCGCGCCGCCGCGGCGGGATGCAAGGCGTGCGACCTGTGGAAGCTGGGAACTCAAACAGTATTTGGGGAAGGAAAGGCCAGGGCCTTGATAATGATGGTGGGCGAGCAGCCCGGCGACAAAGAAGATTTGCAGGGGCAGCCATTTGTTGGCCCAGCCGGCATTGTTTTGGATAAAGCTTTGGCCGAGGCCGGAATCAATCGTAAAGATGTTTACGTAACTAACATCGTGAAACATTTCAAGTGGCAGCCTCGCGGCAAACGACGCCTGCACAAAAAGCCTAATTCACTGGAAATAAGCGCCTGCCGTCCCTGGCTGGATGCAGAAATCAAAGTTGTTAAGCCTCAAGTAGTGGTGTTGCTGGGCGCCACGGCGGCACAGGGTATTCTGGGAAACCAGTTTCGTGTGACTCAGCAACGCGGACAGTGGGTGCAGTCGAACATTGCGCCGCTTGTGTTGGCTACAGTCCATCCTTCATCGATTCTACGTGCGCCTGGTGACGACTCCCGCCATGAAGAAATGCGAAAGTTTGTGGCCGATTTGAAGATAGTCGCTGCGCAATTGCAGCAGCGCCGCGCAGCTTAGCGTTAGGAGGTTAACACCATCCTATTGCTGGCTGACCTGCATGTTCTGATCAACGCTCAACGTTTTTGGCATCCCAGAGCCTTCAGCGCCGGAATACGTGGCCACAATGCGAAAGGATCCATCGCTGATTTCTGCGGAATAGTTATAAGGCCCACGGTTATCGCGCGTCATGGTGAGGTCGCCCTGCGATCTTAGCCCTTCAATCGAGACATAACTTCCCTGCGCTGCCTGGTGACTGCGTTCCGCCTGGGCAATCGCCAGCAAATCGTTTTTCACGCCGATCAGGTCCACCGTTGCTGTAGGATTGCTGCTGCCGGCGGACATCACGCTCTGCGTCTGGCGCATGTAAAGATAGGCGCCGATACCTACCACAATAATCAAGCTGATGAACCCGAAGGCGCGTCCCATCTAATATCCTCCAAACGAATCTCATGATACCCTTTGCCGCTTTGCCCAACGTCTGAGAAAATCAACCGTTGGCTAACGAAAGTCCAATTCGGGTTGCGGTCGTTGGTGTGGGCTCTTTCGGCCGCAATCACGCCCGCGTTTACCATGAGCTGCAAAAACAAGGCGCAGGCGTGGAACTGGTTGCCGTGGTAGATAGCGACGCCGCGCAGGCGCAGGCTGTGGCGAGCCAGTTTGGTTGTTCCGCGCTGGCGGGCGTGGAGGATCTTTTCGGCCGCGTGGAAGCGGCATCCGTAGCCGTCCCAACGGTGCATCATCGCGGTGTAGCTGCGGCGTTGATGGCGGCCGGCATTGATGTGCTCATCGAAAAACCTCTGGCCTCGACACTAGCTGAAGCTGATGAACTGGTTAGCCTGGCCAATGCCAACCAGCGCATTGTGCAAGTGGGCCATCTGGAGCGGTTCAATCCCGCAGTGCGGGCCACAATTCCGCTGATTACGCACCCGATGTTTTTTGAAGTGCATCGCCTCAGCGTTTTCAGCCCGCGCAGCCTTGACGTGGACGTAGTCCTGGACTTGATGATCCACGATATCGATGTTGTGCTGTCTTTTGTGAAATCGCCGCTAAAAGAAATACGCGCGGTGGGATTGCCGGTGGTCACGGAAAAAGTTGACATCGCCAACGTGCGTATGGAGTTTGAATCCGGCTGCGTGGCCAACCTGACGGCCAGCCGCATCAGCACGGAGCGCGTGCGCAAACTGCGCTTCTTCCAGCCAAAGGAATATGTCTCAATCGATTATGGGCGCCAGGATGTTTTTCAAATTCGAGTTACCCAGGAAGAGAAGTTTTCTCTGCACAATCTCATGTCATTTGCGGAAACGCCTTCCACCCTCCCGATACCGGGCGTAACTTTAAACAAGCCAAAAGTGGACTCTGAAGAGCCGTTGCGGGCGGAGCTGAAATCGTTTCTTCATGCGGTGCGTCACCGCAGCAAACCGTTGGTCGCTCTGGACGACGGCCGTCGAGCGCTGGCCGCCGCCCTCAGCATTCTCTCTGCCATTGAAGAGCACACAAAACGCGCTCAGCTCCATTCCCTGTAAAGTTTTTGTAAACATGTGTTAAGGCCGCAATTCGTCCCTTGGTAATGAGTAGTTTCCACTAGAAACAGTGCTTTTTCATCATTGGTGCCTGCAAGAGCATCTCACAACCCCCATTCTAATGAGAGAATAGTAACTAACAACAACGCAACAGTGCCTGGAAGCAGGCTGGTGGTGGTTTATTCCTGTAATGGAAGAAAAAGGTCGTCCGGCTGACAAACAGTCGCGAGTAGAAGCGCCACTGACAGTTACGGCGGCAGAGATGCGCCTGCATCTTCTCACGGCTGATCTGCCGGAAGAAGATGACGTTTTATCCACGTATCGCCGTCGCGAAGCAGCGTGGATCTCCTTGATCACCCACGCCATCATCATTGCCTTGTTGATTTTTATACCGAAGTGGAATTTCAGCCGTCCCGTCATTGTTCCCATCAAGCAAAAGGAGGACGCGACCTTCCTTTCTCTGCCGGATGATGCGCTCAAAGTAAAACCACCCAAGACCAATATAACTTCTGACAAGAACCGCATAGCGCAAACGAAAACTCCTACGGTGGACAAAGAAACTTTGCGCAAGCTGATCGATGCGCGCAAGGCCGGGCCGCCTAAAGCTTCGCCGCCACCGCCTTCAGGCCAGGTAGCACAGCAGCAAAATCCAGCGACGGCACAAGCGCCTGCTCCGGCGCCATCGACGCAACCGCCGCCACAGACCACGGCCCAGGTGGAATCGCCCGCCCCCGCAGCACCTAAAAAATCTCCATTCACTATTGCCTCCCCCGGCGCGTCAGTAAATGATGCTATTCGTTCCGCAGCGGCTGGTCATGGCAACGCACCGGTTGAATTTGGCGGCGGAGAATATGGCAGCGGCATAAAACCCAACGTCGCCACAAAAGGCGGCCTGGAAATCCTGAGTGACACCATGGGCGTGGATTTTGGCCCATACATGAAGCGCCTTCGCTACACGGTGCAGACCCACTGGGATCCGTTGATTCCTGAATCGGCCATGCCGCCGGTGATGAAAAAGGGCGTGGTGGTTATCGAATTTGCCATCACCAAAGACGGAAAAGTCATGGGCATGAAACTGGTTGGCACCTCTGGCGACGTCGCATTGGACCGCGCCGCATGGGGCGCAATCACAGATGCTATTCCACTGCCCAACCTTCCTACGCAGTTTGCCGGTGATTACCTTTTGATCCGGGCCCGCTTCTACTACAACCC
>JBAVLE010000177.1:0-14505 GCA_049688735.1 Candidatus Angelobacter sp.
ACTCTGAGGAGATGTGCGTGTAATAGACCTCTTTCAGGAAGTAGGGCTTGGCCTTGGTGCCCATGATGGGCAGAATCTCAATGTGCCAGTGGTAATCCTCATCCACCGTTTTCCAATATTGCAGGATGTTCGATTTCTGATAGGTGTTTGGTACAGTGTGCAGCACCAGATAAAACGATTCAGAAACGCTCATTACCCGCTGTAATGTTCTGCGAATCAAGCCCGCTAGTTCGCTCAGGTGGGCCGACTTCGAAGTAATCGAGCGTTCAAAGGAAGATTCATGCTTGCGGGGCATGATCCAAATCTCATACGGCACGCGCGAAGCGAATGGACACAGGGAAACATAGTGATTCAACGCTTCAACAATTCTGATGGGATTGCGCAATTCCTGTCCCATGGTGTCACAGAAAACGCAACGCTCTTTCTCGAGATAGTAATCGCGGGAAGCACGGAGCTCGTACAGAACGCGCCGTGGAACAAACGTCGTGGCTGTCAACTCGGAAACCGGATGGTCGAATTCCTGGCTGGCAGCCGGCCCATGATTCTTGAACATGGTGACGTACTTGAAGCGCAAATCCCCTTTCAGGTCCTGGATGCGCTGGGCGGTCAGCAGCAGGAACTGGGAAATTTCGGCATCAGAAGATTGCCACAACTCAATATCATGGCGGATGCTCTGCACCAGCACCTCATGCGCGCCGACTGTATTCATGGCGTCGTAGATGCCCTCCGCGTGGCGATGCGGCTCACCTTCAATGCGGTAGAGCGGCGCCGGATGCACCATCGCAGAGATTGGGCCGCCGCCAAGCTCGTTACCGTTCAACGTGGCAATCACCTGCGGCGCGTTCTGCGCTCCGGGACAAAATGGACAATGGCCAGGCTGGGGTTGCCGCTCCACGTCATCGCCCACGATGACCCAGGAGCGTGTAATCGGATCTTTGCGCAATTCCATGCTACGTCTAGGAAAGCAGAGGTTGGCAAGCGCGGTCAATAGACGATTTCCATATTGACCAGAATCGATCTCTGCGTGTACTGATAAGAATCATGGCTATGACCGATAAACAACTTGTCCTGGCGCTGAAAGCAGTGGCCGATCCGGCGCGGGTAAAAATACTTCGACTGCTGAAGCAAAAGGGCCAGTGCTCCATTGGAAAGGGCGTGGGGATGTGCGCCTGCGACGTGCAGGACCACGTAACACTCTCGCAGCCTACCATTTCTCATCACATGTCTATCCTGCGGAAAGCCGGGCTGGTCCTGGCTGAAAAGCACGGCTTGTGGATGTGGTACCGAAGAAACGAGAAGTCGCTTAAAGAGCTGGCGCATGCAGTGAGTGCTGAGCTGTAAACCTTTTAACCACAAAGGACACGAAGGATCACAAAGGTGTTGCTCCTGCTTTCCCTTCGTGTTTCTTCGTGTCCTTTGTGGTTTAAGCTTTTCTTACCGCACTACAGACGCAAACATGGGCGACTCGATCAACTGCTGGAAATTCTTGTCGTCTGCTTTGAATTTCACTACCAGTTTATTGGTATCGCTATCCACGGTAGTACCGTCAATCGCGGCTTTTTCCGTGGGGCTGGCGTCCATTTTCTTGAACAGAATGCCCGCCTTCAGAACGGAAGAAAGAGTTGAAGCGGTCACGTTGTCAGAGGTCAGCACGTTCAGGTTGAACTCCACGCCATGATCAAAGTCAATGGTGTAACGCGAGCCCAGAAGCTTCTTTTTCATGGTGTCAAATTCGCCCAGTTCGGCTGCGCTGCCCAAGGCGGACTTTAACATCGTCTCAGTCCCCGCTGAATCCAGCACGCTCCAGACCGTCCCAGCTTCCACGTTGGGAATCAGGTCAGTGATGTCGCGATTGGCATTCAGGCTCTGGCTGGAATTATCGCGGGCATCCAGCGCGGCCTTGACTGCTGAGATGTCACCAAACAGCATGGTCCAGTCATCCAGAAAGGTCATCTGCATCCCGCCGGCCATGGGATAAATGATGGAACCATTCTTCTTGGTGCCTTTGATCTTCTGACTGGTCATCTTAAGCATCAGCTTTTTGCGGGGGAACTGGCCCTGCGCTATGCCGATCATTTGCAAGCCCTGGTCTTTCATCCGGAATGACGCCAGCGTGATCTGGTCAATGTCCTTATCGGGATTCACGCCAATATCTTTCAGCGCATCTTCAAACTGCTTCATGTTCGGCGGAAGCAGTTTGGCCTTCATGTCCATGGCCGTATCGGAATTTTTCATGCGCCGGTAATCGACGTTGATGATCTGCTGGACCTCAATGGGAATTACCGTTCGCGCGGCCGTACCAAGTGAAGCGGCAAAGGAAGTAAGCCCGCTGGATAAAAATGCGAGCACGATCACAAGAGTGCGTTTCATAGTCATATTCTAGTCCGGTTTTGTTCAATCTGACGCGTTCAGGTGCAGCTCAGGATGCTAATTCCCATTACTTAAGGTATTCACCTCTGGAGCTCCACTACCCTTGAACGTATCTCCTCGACAAAACGAGCATCTTTTAATGATCCGAGGTTAATTTCCACGTTAGCCAATGCCCCCACAATGGCCGCGCTGGCCAGCGCTGATGCAACAGTAAGATCAGAGGCCATGTTGGTACTCGTAATCGGCTTCAGTGTCTCGATGACGTCTTTGACCTCGCGCGCTCTTTGCGCCGTGTCCATTGGAACGCTGGTAGCGCCTTGCATGGCGGTTTCAATCGCCGCTTCACCGTCGTTGGAAGTCTTGGCCAGCTTGTAGGCCGCCAAAACTTTGTTGTAGCTTTCGGCGTCGGCGTCGATAAGGGCTTTCAATTCTTCACGGAGCTGCGCCAGCCGGGCCAATGCCGCGCTCAACTGCGGTCCATATTGCACATAAGCCTTCTTGGTGCGCGACATTCCAGCGACCATGCTCCCAAGCGCTGCTGCCATGGCTGCAACAGATGCAGCGGCGCTGCCTCCGCCGGGAGTGGCAGTGGGCGCGGCAAGCTGCTCGATGAAAGGCTCAACTCCAGCTCGGATGCCTCCCACAGCCATGTTGCCAGTGGTGACGGCTGCCAGCCGGTTTTCCAGAATCATGGAGGAATCAAAGTTCTCTACCTGCAAAAACCATTCAGCCGCTTGTTCCAATGCTTTCTTCGGGATGAGTCCGACAATCTCACTGCTGAGCGGCTGCACGCCGTAACGCTCTGCTTCGCGCTTTACGAATTCAAAGACGCGGGCGATAGGCGTCTGCTCAAAGTCGGTCAGGTTCATCGACACCTGGGCCAGTCCTCGCACTTCAAAGCCTGCGCCTTTCACATAGCGCAAGCCGCCGGAAGAGTAGCGCACCGCTTTGGCAATCTTTTTGGCAATATCAACGTCTTTCGTATTGAGAAATACGTTATAGGCGATGAGCGCTTTGCGGGCCCCGACGACCGTGGCACCGGCTGTGGGATGGCAGCGGGGATCGCCAAAATCGGGGCGGCGCACGGGGTTCACCAGAATGTCTTCTCGCAAGCCTTCAAATTGGCCGCGACGGATGTTTTCAAGGTTCTGCCGATCTGGATTGGTGGCCGCTGATTCATAGAGATAGACTGGAATCTTACAGCGTTTCCATATTTCTTCCCCCACTTTGCGCGCGATGGCGACGCAATCTTCAAGCGTTACACCCTCAATCGGGATGAATGGGATAACGTCTGAAGCGCCGATGCGCGGATGGGCGCCCTTATGCTTCGTGAGATCGATCAGTTCAGAGGCTTTGCCGACACCGCGAATGGCGGCTTCAGCAATGGCATCACGGTCGCCGACGATGGTGATCACGCAGCGGTTGTGGTCAGAATCCATCTCGCGATCAAGAAGAGAGACGCCGGGAATTTTCATGGCCTCAACAATAGCGTCAACAACAGCTTTGTTGCGGCCTTCAGAGAAATTGGGAACGCATTCAACCAGTGTAGACATACGTTGGAGAATATCGGGGTGCAACGGTGACGCGCAACCCTACCACGGATAACACTGATGAAACTGATTTACACGGATTCAAAGAATTTCAATTGGGGCTATTTCTAAACCCGTGTCATTTGTGTTGAGGTTTGTTTTTGCGTTGTTGGCTTGCCAAACGAGCCGCCTTCGATCTTCCCGTCAGCGTGCTCCCGCTTGCAACTGCTCTTCCCTGCCGAAAACATCACGGAATGCGGCATCCAGGTCGCCCAATGCACGAGCGCAATTGCCGGTAAAGCTTGATCCGTGCATGACGGCCAACGTCCTTGGATGGAGAGCCGCCAGCTTGCGCAGGTTTTTTGCCGTTAAATGAGTGTAAGGCACATAGTCGGCAAGTATGCCGGCCTGATAGGCGCGCATTGCCTGATGGGAACGGCCCACCACGTCCGACTCGGTCAAAGGCTCCACGTCCCCGGTCTGATGAAAAAGATCGGAGCACAGCAGTGTCTGCTGCGTTTCCTCGAACAACATGCCTGCGTCCCACCCGTGAGGCAGGTGCGGCGTAGGCACATAGCGGAAGCGATATTTTCCCGTGGAAAAGACGTCGCCTTCAGTAACCGCGCGTGCCTCGCGCCCAATAAAGTCATTCACCGTGACGATGGCTCCGACCTGGCTGCAGATTACATCCGCCTTGGGCGCTACCGCGAGCCACTCATTCAGCGCTCCGCACTCGTCCGACTCAAAGTGGCTGAAGCTGATGTGCCGCAGATCCTCTACCCGGATCAGCTTCTCAACAGCCTCGCGGACCTCCGGAAACATTCCCCGCAATCCGGTATGAAACAGCAGCGGCTCCTCGTCGCGAATGAGGAAGTGATTGAATTGCAGGTCGCCAAAGGGGGCAAAAATGGAAATTCGAAAAAGGTTTGGCGCGATCTCCGTCGTGGTGGCCATCCGGGACTCCTTGATCCAAAGATTATCAGGATTGTAAGTAGCCGGAGCGGCACGCCATTCAAAGAAAATGAACTCATTTAAACCAGTTGATCCCTACCTGAAATTGCACGGTATTAATCCCAGGATTTGGGACCGTCAATCCGGCGTTGGAAATGTGCTCATAGCGGACCCCGGCAGTAAAGGCTCGACGGTCATTGTTGAAGAATTGGAAGCCCAGCGTGGCGTGGGTTACAAAGTTCACATGCGACGTATTCAGCGGCACGGCGTGGTTGCTGAAAAGCACCCCACCACCCAATTCGAGATACGGCACGGTGCGCACGGAGTTGGTGAAGTTCCACTTTAAGTTCACTGGATTAAACGTAGCAGCATAGGCATTTTTGGCTGGAGCTGGCTGCCACAAGTGATAGAGCGGGATGAGGTCGGCGGACCATTCGAAATCGCCGCGCAAAAAGCCAGGAAAGTGATCGTCTGTTAGCACTTTTCCCAGGCGCAAGCCAGCATCGAACGCTTTTGTGTCTTTTGTTCCGCCGGGAACGCTGAATCCCCCGCCAGCCCAGACGCCGAAGTCCCAAGGCTGACCGTCGAGAGGCTTAGCAGATTGGGCGCCGGCGAATACTGAGCTAATCAGAACCAACATGAAAATTCCACTACGGAGACACGGAGACACGGAGAACAACGACCACCACAAGGCGCTTGAGCGCATTGAACTCTCCCCTGGGAGCACGAGAGAGGGTATCAGGTCGCGAAGCAAACCAAAAGCTTGCGGATGGGCAGGCGCAACTTTCCCTCCGTGACCGTTCTGTTTGAATGACAGTTCGTTGGTTGATCGCGACTTGTTACCGTCGCCTGTTAAGACGCTTAGGTCGAGCGTTGGTTGAAAGCGCTTCTAAGCGTGACATACCACCTTCGTCAAGTCGGTGATCTTACATTTATTTTCGGTCTTTTTTCGTTGACTTAAACGAAGGGTTATGCTAACGTAAGCCGTTTGTTTACATGCGTTTATTCAAATATAGCAATGCCAAGATTTAAGCTGATCAGGATAAGCGTTTTTGCGCGAGATTGCAGGCAGAATGGCCCTATTTGGCCCGGTAAACTCCCGGGTTGAAAGCGATATCCCCGGGGTTGAACGGTGTAAGCACTTTAGAATCATAGTTGGGGGATTAGGGGGGGAGGGGCAGGAATGACAGATCGCCGAAATCGCCGTGATCGGGTGATCGCCGTGATCGGGTCAAGTGCAGTCTGCGCGCTCATGGCGGTACTGCCTCTGGGGCACGCCTCAGCCCAGGCGCCCCCATCCCAGCAGACAACACCCGCTTCTGTAGGCAGTCCCGCTCCGGAGGGCATTCCACGCGATCTGGCAAGGCTTAGAGCGCAGCAGATGAGAGATGTCCGTTACCAGCTCAGCTTTACCATCACGCCCAAGGCGGAATTCATCACTGGGCACGAGGAGCTGCGGTTTGTGCAAAATGCCGATGCCAAAGGTATTTTGCCGGAATGGCTGGATTTTCGCGAAGGCGAGATCAGCAGCCTGACTATCAACGGCCAGCCGGCATCGACTGACATACAAAATGGCCACGTTGAACTGCCAGCAAAGTTGCTCAAGCTGGATGAGAACGTTGTAGCGATCGACTTCAAAGCGCCCGCCGCGGCGGCGGGCAAGGCCATTACACGGTTTGAAGATAAGGACGACGGCAGCGAGTACATCTATACGCTCTTTGTCCCGATGGATGCCGATATGGCGTTTCCCTGTTTCGATCAGCCGGATTTCAAAGCGAAGTTCCAACTGACGATGACAGTTCCGCAGGATTGGACGGTGATTTCTAACACTGACGGTCACGAAACCAGCGGTGAACATAACGGAACTGCCGGTCAGCATCGGATCGAATTTGCCGAAACGCAGCCCATCAGCACATATCTCTTCGCTTTCGCTGCCGGTCCTTTCCAGAAAGTACACGACACGCCGGGGCTGCCGGGCCTTTATGTGCGCAAATCGAAATTGCAGAAAGCTGAGGCAGAAGCTGAGGCTGTACAGCAGATCACCGCTGACGGCATCAAGTACCTCTCTGACTATTTTGCCCAGCCGTTTCCCTTCCCCAAGTACGACATGGTGATGATTCCCGGTTTTGCTTATGGCGGCATGGAGCATGCCGGCGCGACATTTTTGCGCGAGGAGTCAATTCTCTTCCGCACGGCTCCCACGCATAGCGATAGGCTAAACCGCGACATTCTGCTGCTGCATGAGCTAACACATCAATGGTTCGGTGACCTGGTAACGATGCGCTGGTTTGACGATCTGTGGCTTAAAGAAGGCTTTGCGCAGTACATGGCGTACCAGGCGCTGAACGCGCTCAAGCCGAATGAGAACGTTTGGAAGCGTTTTTATCAGGCGATCAAGCCCGCGGCTTATGCCATTGATTCAACGCAAGGCACCACGCCAATCTATCAGGACATTCCCAACCTGAAAGATGCCAAGTCGGCGTATGGTGCGATTGTCTATTCCAAAGCGCCGGGAGTGATTAAGCAACTGGCATTTGTCACAGGTGAAGACCGTTTTCGCGATGGCCTACGCCTATATCTAAAGGAACACGCCTACGCCAATGCCGAGTGGAACGATCTTGTAAAAGCGCTTGAGCGAACTTCAAAGAAACCGCTAGGCGCATGGGCAGATGCCTGGATCAAGCGCAGAGGCATGCCGCAGGTAGATGTGGCGTGGTCATGTGGAGTCAAGGGTGATGTGACCGCAACGCGGATTGCTCTATCGCAGAAAGACGTGCTGGATGAAGGCGGGTTGTGGCCGATCGCAACCAAGGTCCTGGTGAATTACGGCAAGAGTGCGACTCAAACACGGATTGAATGGAAGACGCCAAAGACGGAATTCATTACTGGAAAAGGAGGAGAGTGTCCGCGTTACATTTTTGCCAATTATCAAGATGAGGCTTATGGCCGTTTCCTGCTTGATCCGGTCAGCCGCAAAGTGGTGATGTCCGAACTCGGGAACATGAATGACGTTTTCGAGCGCACCCTGCTGTGGGGATCGCTGTGGGATTCCGTCCGCGAAGCGGAGATGGACCCGCGTGAATACATCGATCTGGCGCTAAAGAATCTTCCCACGGAACAAGACGAATCTCTAGCGCAGAGCATCATCGGGCGGACGATGACGGCGTTGCATCGCTACATCAGTCCAGAAGTCCGCGGGCAGTTAGCCCCAAAGATGGAAACTCTCGCCGCAGACCAGATGCTCCAATCGCCATCGCAGGATATGCGGATTACCTGGTTTCGTGCGCTTCGCGGCGTAGCTGAAACAGAGAAAGCTCGCGGCGAACTCAAGGACGTGCTCAGCGGCAAGCTTACAGTCCCAGGTGTGGAACTGCGCCCACTGGATCGCTGGAACATTGTTGAGTCTTTGGTCGCGCAAAATGATCCTGACGCGCCGGCGGTGCTGGCAGCGGAAGAGAAACGAGATCCTTCCGGCGACGGAAAGAAATATGCCTATATGGCTGCCGCCGCGCGCCCAGATGCGGCCACAAAGAAACGATATTTCGAAGAATATTTGCACAACTCGGCTCGGCCGGAAGACTGGATCGAGCTGAGCCTGGGCAGCTTCAACTGGTGGAACCAGTCTAGCCTTACGCTTGCCTACCTGGGTCTGGCGCTGGATGCGCTGCCGCAGGTAAAGCGCGAGCGAAAGATTTTTTTCATGCTGGCATGGCTGAATGCTTTTATCGGCGGACAGCAATCGGCGGCCGCGCAAAAGCAAGTCCATGACTTTCTGAATACTGCGACGTTGGACAAGGATTTGCGGTTGAAAATCCTGGAAGTAGTGGATGAGTTGGATCGGACTGTGAAGATCAGGGAAAAGTACAAATGACAGGGACGAATCGAGAAATCGGGATCATCGGTTCATCGGGAGAGCAGCGATGACCCCCGATGAACTCCCGATGTCCGATTTCTGGATCAGGCGGCCTTGCTGTAAGCGTCAGACCCGTGCTGTTTCACCATTTTGTTGTAGACGCCCATAATGAGGAACGCAGGCGCCCATTGTCCTACAAAGAGGGCCCAATTATCTTTGCCCATGATCTTCAGGACAGCGGAGCCCGCCATGGAGGCGATAGCCGCTCCAAGATATCCTGTGGAAGGGATTTGCGAGGTCTGGGATTCAATGCTGGAGGTGAACTGGTCTTCCCGTTCGCCATGGCTGCGCGAAGAGGTGCTTGGAAAATTCATGAATTGCTCCTTAACGAAGATTTTTTAGTTGATTGAACCCAATTGGGATGGCGAGGGAGCATCCGCAGATGCCATGGCAGAGCCGGATTTCCGGCTGCTACCCCGTTCCGCGAAATACAGGTTTTCCAGAATCGCTGAAATTTCTAAGGGTGATTTTCCAATTCAGGCACAGTTACTGCCGGTGGGACACCTGAGTTTTCCTCAATTTGACGTGCGCAACGCTAAAACAGCAGATGTATAATCTTGGAAGCATGCCGAAGTACTCAATTGTAGTGCCTTTTCATAACGAGCAGGAGAGCGTGACCGCGCTTTATGACCGGCTGAAAGCTGTCATGGAAGCTACTGGGGACACGTTTGAATTGGTGTTTGTAGATGATGGCAGTCTGGACCGCACTTATAAGCTGCTGCGGGAGATTGTGACGATTGACAGCCGTGTTGTGGTGGTCAAGTTGCGCCGCAATTTTGGCCAGACTTCCGCGTTGGCAGCAGGATTTGCGCATGCACAGGGAGAATTTGTGATTGCCATGGATGGTGACCTGCAGCACGATCCTGATGACATTCCAAAATTCCTGGAGATGCTGGAACAGGGGTATGACCTGGTGAGCGGATGGCGGAAAGAGCGTGTAGACAATTTTGTGATGCGCCGCATCCCGTCTCGAATCGCTAACTGGGCGATGTCGAAATTGAGTGGCGTACAGATCCACGACTTCGGCACCACCTATAAGGCCTATAGACGCGAAATTATTCAGCAGCTTCCGCTCTATGGCGAACTGCACCGGTTTATTCCCGCACTGGCCTCATGGTATGGCGCTTCCATCTGCGAAATTCCCATCAAGAACATTGTGCGGCCCAAGGGCAATTCACATTACGGCATCTCGCGCACGTTCCGCGTTTTCTTTGACCTGATTACCATCCGCTTCCTGCTGAAATATATGTACCGTCCGCTGCACCTGTTTGGCACCGTGGGTATGTTTTCACTGCTGGGCGGGATGGGCGTGGCCTTTTGGATGATGTTGTCCAAGCTGATCTGGCACATCAGTGTGATGGGCGAGCATGGCCCACTCCTCATTTCCGCCGCCGTATTGATTGTGTTTGGCGGGCAGATGCTGGCACTGGGCTTGTTGGGCGACCTTCAGGTGCGCAACTTCCAGGAACCTCAACGACGCGTGCCTTATACAGTAGCGCACGTGTTGCGATCGCAGAGCCAGGAACAAGCGGTCAACGAGTAATCTGATTCTTAAACGAGAGAAAAATGACCCCAGTTACAACCTCAACAGAATTGCGGCTGGCCAAACGTATGGGCCGCCTGGGAACCGAAACAGCCTTTGAAACCTTGGCCAAAGCTCGCGCACTTGAAGCGCAGGGCAGAAGCATCATTCACCTCGAAATCGGCGAGCCGGACTTTGACACACCGAGCAATGTGATCGAGGCAGGCATTGACGCCATCCACAAGGGCTACACGCATTACACGCCTTCGGCCGGATTGCCGGCGCTGCGTGAGACCGTGGCCGAGGAAGTCACGCGCACGCACGGTGTATCCGTAACCGCGGACGAAGTAGTGATCGTGCCCGGCGGCAAGCCCACGATCTACTTCACTTTTACCGCGTTGGTGGAAGAGGGCGATGAAGTCATCTATCCGAATCCCGGCTTTCCCATTTATGAGTCGCTGATCAACTTCACCGGCGCGAAACCCGTTCCGCTGCAGATGCGTGAAGAAAAAGATTTCCGGCTCGATCCCAACGAGCTGGCCGACCTGATTACTGACCGCACCAAGCTGATTGTGCTGAATTCTCCGCACAATCCCACGGGAAGCGTCGTAACAGAGCAGGATGTAAAAGATATTGCGGCTGCCATTGGCGATCGCGACATCATGGTGCTCTCCGATGAGATTTACAGCCGCCTGATCTTTGAAGGCCGCCATCATTCGCTGATGTCCCTTGCCGGCTGGAGAGACCGCGTGATCATGCTGGATGGCTGGTCCAAAACCTACGCCATGACTGGCTGGCGTCTGGGCTATGGCGTAATGCGCAAAGACCTGGCGGCGCAGTTTGGCCGTTTAATGACCAACGTAAACTCATGCAGCGCAGGATTCACCCAGGTGGCCGGCATGGAAGCTCTTAAGGGCGACCAGGCATCCGTGGACAATATGCGTGAACAGTTCCACGCGCGCCGCGATAAATTTATTTCCGGCCTGAACGACATAAAAGGCTTCAGCTGCCGGTTGCCGCATGGCGCGTTTTACGCCTTCCCCAATGTACAGAAGACAGGCTGGACATCGAAGAAGCTGGCGGAAGCGCTGCTGAATGAGGCTGGCGTGGCATGTCTCTCTGGCGCCGCTTTTGGTCAATTCGGGGAAGGCTATTTGCGCTTCAGCATCGCCAACTCCATGGAGAACCTGGACGAAGCGCTCAAGCGCATTGGCAACTGGGCACAGAAGAACCTGTAGTAAAAATTTTTCGACGCAGATCAGAAAATTTAGCCGCTAATTTCGCGAATAAACACGAATCCAACCTGATTCGTAACATTCGCGTGATTTCGCGGCCAGTTTTTGCCTTATCTCTGAGCATCTGTAAGAATCGGTGGTTATCCATCCTTAACTATGTCAAAAAAGAATTCTCGTATTTATGCCACCTGTCATATTGGCGATGCCGCAGAAAACCACTTGCGCGAGCGCGGTTACGATCTTGAGATTTTTCTCGGTCCCGAAGCGCCACTCAAAAAGCTGATCATCGAAAGAGTTAGCAGCGGAATCGACGGACTCATCACAACTCTCCGGGATCCCATCGATGCAGAAGTCTTTGAAGCGGGAAAGGGCACGCTAAAAGTTGTATCTCAGGTCGCGGTCGGCTTTGACAATCAATCGTGCCGACGCCAATCGCTACAAGGTCCCTTTCACAAACACAGCTGAGGTCTTGAATGACGCGACAGCCGAGTTCACGTTCCTGATGATGGGCACGCTCTCACGCCGCATGTGGGACAGCGAGAAGATGGTGCGCGAGCAGAAGTGGGGTGCGTGGCATCCGTTTCTTCCTTTTCTGGGCGATGAGATTTCCGGTAAGACCATTGCCGTGATCGGGACTGGACGCATTGGTCTCGCGCTTATCAAGAAATGCATTGGTTTTGACATGAATGTGCTTTGTTACGATCCGGTTTACCAAAACCATTTGTTCGCAGCCCAGGTGCAGCAGGTGATGGACTTGCGGGCAAAAGTCGGCATGGTCAAAGAAAAGAACTGGATCAAATATGTAAGCCTGGAAGAAGCGCTGGCTGAAGCAGATTACGTGAGCCTGCACGTGCCACTCGTCCGCGAAGGAAAGTCACCTACCTACCATATGATCAATGAACGCACGCTGAAGCTGATGCGTAAAGACGCTTACCTGATTAATGCTGCTCGCGGCCCTGTTGTGGACGAAAAAGCCCTTGCTAAAGCGCTCAAAGAACGCTGGATCGCCGGAGCGGCGCTGGACGTCTTCGAAAAAGAGCCGCTGCCGGCCGATTCGCCGCTCCTTGACCCGCAGATTGAAGATCGTTGCCGCCTGTTTCACCACTTCGCAAGTGCGGGGCGCATCACGCGGCTCTCCACTGATCCCGACAAGGGCATGGCCGGACGATGCATTCAAGGGCTCCTCGACGTGCTGGAAGGAAATTACGGCGGCGACAAAACCAGAATGCCATATGTAGTGAACAAAGAAGCGTGGGTTGGATCAGGCGCGGACGGAGAAGGGATTTAGCCCTCTTGAGTTCTCAGTAGAATTAAGGACGGCATTTCTGCCGTCCTATTCATTAAACAGATCAAATTCGTTTTTAGGAAGATCTGCGTTTCGCGCCTTTTACATCCAACTCATTTACGACCTGCTGCACGTTAGGAACGCTGGCGGCAAGTTTTTCCACTTGCTGGCGCTGTCCTGGCGAGTCAACATTGCCTTTGAGCGTGAGCACGCCATTCTTGGCGTCAAAGCGGATGTGCTGTTTTTCCAGTCGGTTCGCGATGATCACAGCCTTGAAATCTTTCTCGATCGCATCATCAACGTTGGAATCAATTTTCTTCGCGTCGCCTTCCACGCCTTCCGGACGAACCCCGATTTCATTCGATACCACAAAGCCCGCAGCCGCGCTCTTGGCCAGGTCCTCAGCTTTATCTTTATCTTCCTGTGTCTTCACGTCCCCGGCAAGGGTCACAAGCTGTTTGTCATTGTTTGTGGCCACTTTTACGTCCTTATAACCGGCATTTGCCAGGGCCTTTGATACCTGGTCTTTCACGTCGGGCGTGTTGGCTCTATTGGACGTGCAGCCAATCGCCACAAAAAGCAGAAATCCGGCCAGAGTTGCCATTACGTTTTTCACGCGCATAAGAGAGTCTCCAAGTCGGTTGAACTCAGTTAGAACCCAGAGGAGGTTCTTAAGAGCTTGGATGCGGTGAGTGACTCAGAGGAGGGCTGCTGTCAGCGCGTAACCACTGGCGCAGTGACCATCGAACGGAAAATCTTTGCACCGTCTGCCGAGCCAAGCAGAGACTCACTGCAGCGATCGGGATGCGGCATCATACCCAGCACGTTGCTTCCTTCATTACAGATGCCGGCAATATTATCGAGCGATCCGTTAGGATTGGCTTCACCCGTGATCTCACCTTCAAGCGTGGAGTAGCGGAAGACGATGCGGTTTTGGCGCTTCAGCGTTTCGAGCGTCTGCGCGTCGCAATAGTAATTCCCTTCCATGTGGCCGACGGGAATTTTGAGCACCTCACCTTTTTTGCAGGCGTTAGTAAATGGCGTGTCAGGATTCTCTACGCGCAGATCAACAAACTTGCAGACGTATTTCAATCCCGCATTACGCATAAGCGCTCCCGGAAGAAGCCCGGCTTCACACAAAATTTGAAAGCCATTGCAGATGCCGATGACCAGACCACCGGAAGCAGCAAACTTCCGCACCGGTTCCATGATGGCTGCGAACTTGGCGATGGCGCCTGTGCGCAGGTAGTCACCATAGGCAAAGCCCCCAGGGATGATAATGGCATCACAATTTTCCAGGTCGTGCGAATCGTGCCACAACATGGTTGCCTGCTGGCCGGTGGCGGCGATGGCCGCGTTGTAACTATCCTGATCGCAGTTGGAACCGGGAAAGATGATGATGCCAAATTTCATAATTTTATTTAACCACAAAGGACACAAAAGGAACACGAAGAATAAAAGAGGGACGAACTGCGAATGCCTTTGGGTTGCTATCCTCGGCGCATCCAATCGTAAGCAGTGAATGATGGATTCTCTTGCTCACCTTTGTGCTCCTTTGTGTCCTCTGTGGTAAACATGGTTATGAACTGGCGTACTCACGCACGCACCACCGGCACAGCGCTGAAGAACTGGTTTATTGCCCAGTGCTATGACTCCTTGGCAGTAGCGTTTCTCTGGCTGGTGGGCTTATGGTTTATCGG
>JBAVLE010000178.1:0-11951 GCA_049688735.1 Candidatus Angelobacter sp.
GAGGAACCCGATGCGCGGGTGCTCGTCGTGCCCGATGGCAAGCTGGGAACGAACGACTGCCGGGGATGGATCGGGCGTTCAGTGTTCCTGAAGCTCCAGCAAAGTCATGAGCAACAACTCATCTTGGAGGAAATTGACCGCCTGGTTCGAGAACGTTATGACAAGGTTCCCGATCAGGACTGCCTCAGCGACGACGAAAGACGAGAGCTGACGCAGATTGCGAAACAGGAGGTTCACCGGAAAATCCTTCCGAGTGATCGTTTCTACCAGTTTCGCATGGCCTTTTCCAATACCCAGGCGAAGGGCTCATTCAAAATCATGGAGGATGATGTTGCCGACGCGCTTGAAACGGATTTCATTCTGCCGGAGAGCGCGGTCAAACCAGGGTTGAAGGTTCCAGCGGTGATGTACTCGATCTTCGGGCCGGGCAGAAGATTTCGCGGCGATGTCGTGGTAGGCATCCGCGAATTCTCCCGCCAGCTCGAGTTTGAGTCCAGTTACACGTTGCTTGAACATGCACCTGAGGACTCAATTCAGCTGGAAATTTTACCACAGGCTATGGAGCAGGTGCGCAAGCTGAGTGGAGCGGTAAGCGAAGGCCGTTATGAAGAACTTCTCAAGATTTTGGGCCGGCATCCGGACAGCCTTCCGGATCTGGACCAGGATACTGGCGAAGAGTTCAGAATCGTCGAAGGCCTGCTGTTGGCTGACGCGAGCGGCGAGATCGTTCGTCATCCTTACGTCAACAATCAGCTGAACAAACTTCTTGCCCGCTGGGCGTACAAAGTAACGACCGGAGGAGGCTTCCGTCTGCCCGCATTTGCCTTGATGGACGACGGATACCTCTTTTTGAAAGATGGCAAGGTGCTCTCAGGTTCCGACTGGATTCCCGAGCACAGCGCTATCGTTCCACTGGCCTCGAAGTGGGGGCTTTGTGTCCGTTACCCGATACGCATGGTTGACGATCTTCTGCCTTTCAGGAACTTACACGACCCATTGATCGTGAAGTATCTGAGCGAGCACGTTGCTTCGCAAGGTTGCGTTCTGACCGAGGCTGAAGGACGCGACCTGATGGCGCGGCAACTACGCTTGGAGGGCGCCTACGTTCTCCATTCCGAAACAGCAAAAAAGAACGGCGGCGACTTTGATTTCGACTGGATCTGTGTGGTCGAGGAAGACCGGTTCTCGCGCTTTGTGAAGGACCGTTTTTCACGAGGTTTGGGAGCACAACAGGGAAAGAACAAAGCCAACAAGGCCCGCGATCCCTGGTTCAATCTGGAGCACGTAGCCATGAAGGCCAGGGGAAACCACATCGGCTCGATCACCGATCTGATGACCTCCTGCCGCGCTTCGGGCAAAGAAGAGCTTGCCCAGCAATTGGCGAAGGAACTCCAGAATGCGCTCGACAGCCTCAAGTGGCAAGTCCAGCCGGATTTGAAACTCGTTTCCGAAATACGCCAGCAGGTACGACAAGCGCCCTGGCTTCGTCACAAGAATGAACGCCGGGTGTCTGATCTGCCGCTACATCTCGATGTGGAAGAGTCAGACCGCATCGGGAAACTCTACAACCACGTCCGCAAGGAGATCGAGGATCTGCTGATCAACAAAGCCTCGATTGAGGCATTCAAGTCACTCGTCGTCGGTGAACAGGTCACGCGCGAGATGATGAAGGAATGCCGTTTCGTCAATCAGGCTTATGCAGCGATGATCGCGAAGATCGCCTCGCGGCGTGAACACCTCAAAGCACAACTGGAAAAAACCAAAGCCGAATGGGAGGAAGTACGGCAGAGTCCCGACAAGGAACTGCGGCGACAGAAATTGTTTGCCATGAACCAATCTTATGGCGCGTGCCATTTTGACGAGGAACGCGGCAAATACGAGATGAAGTCCATCCTGGCCTTCATACGCATCTGGGCGCAAAACAAGACCGAGAACCGGTTTGGCTGGCTGCAGGCGCTCAATCGTGTTGTTTCGCGTGGCGAGCGCTCCAGCGGCTCGATTCTCTTTCTTGCCTTTCCGCAGGAACTCATCGTGAAGTTGGCCGAGCGCACTGGAGGGAAGTTCGTCCGCGTGCACGTGCCCAAGCTTTACGAGGGATTCGTCCGTAACGACTCCTCCGGCCGGGTTTTCCTGGTTGATCCCATCAATGGAGGACAGAAACATACGTTCTTGTTCAAGCTAAAGGACGGGAACATCCTCCTCGACGACAAACCCGAACAGACCCAGTCGGGTGCCTCATCCACATCTCAGACAGCGGAACCCGCCGTCGAAACAACATCGGACGAGGACGTGGAATTTCCCGCGGTCCTGCCCGATGGCGATGTGAGCGATGTGCCTTGGGTCATGTGAGGCAGTAACCACTCTGGGCGGAATCCCTTGCGGGTTCCGCTCAGGGCACGAAAAGGGAAACATGAAACGAATTCTCTCTACCTTTATATACGCACTGTTTGCCGTCTCACTTGCCGCACAGCAGTCACAAGCTCCAGCTCAGAATGTGCTCCATGTCGTTACGGCCCTGAACCATCTGACAGTGCTTGAATTTCACGAGCCGGTCACGATGGCGGCGGCAGGCAGCGCCGACTTCCAGATCGAGCGCCAGGACAACAAAGTCTTCGTCAAGCCGACGAAGCCGGGAGTGTCCACCGATCTTCTTGTCTGGACTGTATCCAGGCGCTTCGCCTACGAATTAGAAACCACGGGAGAGGTAAAGACCATGAACTTTGCTATTGATGCTGCAATTCCTGCAGCGCCGCCGGTTGTAAGCAGCAGTGCGGACGAACTCGCTGACATGATGTTGACGCGCGCGTTCCTCGGAGCAGTCCAGATTCGTAGCAATGTGCGGACACGACCGAATGAGATCAACATTCGTGTCGAACAAGTATTCCGGACGCGGAGCACGGTTTACATCCACTACACGATCCAAAATGCCACCGAAGCGAGCTACCGCTCGGGCCTGCTAGCCGTATGTGAACTGAAGCCGGAGCATTCGTCAGTCTCATTAGGCGGCATTGCGCACACGCAACTGGATTCCCGCGGCTTGAAGAAGCTGGGGACGGCGAAAGCATTGCCCCTGGCTGTCGGCCATGTTGAGAGCGAGTCGGAACAACTGGAGCCGCGCTCTTCGGCCCAGGGAGTTGTAGCCATCCGGCAAGATCTGAAGGGGCCGGCGGTGCTGCAACTGGTATTTGAGTCCGGACTCAAGGCGACCTTTGTGATGTGAGCATGAGACCGAATCAGCAAATCGAAACCATGCGCGAGCGTCTCCAGAGCTATCTCGCGCAAGAGCGCGAAGACACCATTCTCGCCTCCTTGCGGCACTGGACCGAAGATCCTCTTAAGCCGCGGACTGAGAACGGCAGGTTTCGCTTCAACCCCGTTCTGCTATTGCTGGCTGTGCTCATCACTTTCAGCGCGGGCAGCTTTTTGTTCTTCAGCTTTGCCCATCCATGAAACCGGAAAATGAATATCGTCTTGGCCGCAGGGCCTATCATCGCGATCAGGAAGAAAGCCTCGGACTCGTCTTAGTTCTAGGTGCTCTGGTTCTGGTTGCGGCCGGCTCCTACATCTTGGTCGCGCGTTATCACCTGCGCCCAACGCAATTGGTAGAGGGCGGACTCTACCTGCTCTTTGCGTCAATTGGGTGCATCGCGGTTGCCTGGCACGTGATCACCCTGCCGCGGCGCCGCGAAGCCGCTTGGCCTCACCCTCCTTTATATATATCCCCGGAAAAAGACCGAAAGGCAATCCGGTCTGCCTACGACCAGAACGCAATCGTTCTCGGCTATGACGTGCATGGAAAGCCGTGGCTCTGGCCCGACGCAACTCGCGTCATGCAATCGGTCGTATTCGGGGCCACTGGTTCGGGCAAGACAACACTGCTCAAGAACATCATCACCCAAGACCTCTTTCGCGTCGTTGGTCCGGCAAATGACCGGCGCCGGCTACCGATGCTGATATTCGACGGCAAGGGCGACCAGGAGTTCCTTTCTGATCTGCTACCGGCCATTGAAACTGCGGGCCGAATGCAACAACTACGTGTACTCAACCCTTCCCGGCCAGATATTTCTGTTCGTTATAACCCTTTCTTCAGCGAGCACGGTCTCTACCAGGAGCACGCGAACTTCGTCTTTGAATCATTCGATCTCAAGGAAGACTTCTTTCACGGTCATCAGGCCACTTATCTAAGCGACCTCGTGCGAGTGCTGGCGCACACCGGCAAGCGCTTCAACATCCATGATGTGCTCGTACTAGCCCTAGACGAAAGGATTCTGAAAGAACAAATCGCGATCGCCCGCAGCCGGCTTTCCACTCAGGCTGGCGTGACTCACCAACGCGAGCTCAACCTTGAGATGTCCATTCGGAACCTGCAGCAGTCCTTCCAAGACCGGGATCGGGTGCCGAAAATTCAAGGGCTTCTCAACGAACTGATGACCTTTCTGGAGGACGATCTTTCCGCCGTTACAGGGGCCTACGATGAGGTGCTGTCTCTGGATGAGGTTATCGAAAAAGATCTAATTCTGTTCGTCTCGCTCAACACCAATAAGAACTCAAAAGCCGTAACGGCTCTCGGCCGGATGCTCCTGCAAAACATGCAGCTCATCATCGGCAAGCGGTATGAAGACGAGCAGGAACGCCGCCGCCGGAACCGGCCGATGGTCAGCGTCATCCTGGATGAGTTTGCACCTTTCGCCTACTCGAATTTCGCGCAGATTCTACAGACAGCGCGCGGCACCAACACGGCATTTTTGTTCGCATTGCAATCCCTGCCCCAGCTTCTGACGGTCGGCCGTGGCTTTCGCGACGACGTGTCATCCGCCCCGAACACGACGATGTTGCTGCGCACGCGTGACGAGGAAACAGCCCAGTATTTCCTCAAAGCTTCAGCGCGTGTGCGGCAGAAGCGGCGCACACTAACCGTCCAGCGCACGGGTCTACTGGAGGAAAAGTATCAACCCGTTGGATTCGGAAGCGAGACCGATATCAAGGACACTCGTTCACAGGATGAGCACATCAAGAACCTGCCTGTAGGTCAGATGGAAATCCTGATGACAGAGAATCGCCAGGGGACGTTGCATTCGCACCTGCACGTACGCGTTCCCCGCAACTACAGCTTTCCGGGATTCGAGCCCAGCATCTACCCGAGACTCCATTCCGTGTCGCACATTGAGGGCGCAAATTTGCGCTTCAAGGACACGAATTTGATTAGACAGCACGGCAAGCTTTCGATGAGAACAGGCAGGCTTACGTGGATGTGAAAACAACAATTCGCGTAATCATAGTTCCGCTGATAGTCCTCGCGTTGGCGCCTTCGTCATGGCCTCAGGCGGCAAAATCCAGTTACGACCCGGCGGCCAATGAACGGCGGTCGAAGCCGCACGCTGGCTTCGTCGATTTCACGCTCAAGAGGATCAATCCTTCGGACAAGGATTACGGCCAAATGATCTCTGCCGACCGCAATTTGCTGCTCGCAGAAACCATCGAGAACGGCTATTTCTGGTCGAACGTCCTCTCTCTTGGTTTGCTCGGATGTCTCTTCATTCTGGTCGTATATCAGCAGAAGCACCTGAACCGCGCTGAGTGGAAGTCGGCGGAAATCGTGGCGCAATATGAGCACGCCCTGAAACGCGCAAACGTGCAGGTCGCCGACGCCACGAAAAGGAACAGCGAGATCATAGAAGTTCTTGTCGGCCTCAAGGAATCGACCGTGTATGCGCCGTCGGCACGCACAAATAACAACGAGGCTCCTGTAGCTCGGCAGTCGCGTCCCCGCCCAGCAGATCCTCCAGCCAGCACTGCGGAATCGCCGAAGAACGGAACGAACAAGGCCGTCAAAGCGACCGCAACGACAACGGCGGGAGCCGACGCAGCCGCGCAAATTGCTCTATTTAAGCCGGACGTTGACCTCATAACACGAGTCAATTCGCTAGAACAGCTGCTCGCCCGTTCCAAGGGCCGGGAGAACGAATTGGTTCGGCAACTCAACGAAGCCGGACGCAAACTGCAAGCGGAGCAGGACAAGAACCGGAGCCTTAAAGGCGGCTAATTTCAACTCCGGCTGGAACGGCAATGGAGCGCAAAGAATGCCAAAAGATGAAAAATCGAACACTACAACTGGCGCATTGACCAGGTTTGAACCCGGCGGCGATCTCGGGCCAGTCGAAGACCGCAACGAATACGATCAGCACCTCAAATCCTTGCCTGCAGGCGAGAAGGAATTGGCAGAGGAGAGCGCCCGTTTCGCTGACCTCTGCCAATACTTCGAGCGCCAGAGGATGGACGTTCCCGTGGAGATTCTTGATCAACTTGGACGTGCATCGAGGCTCGCCGTACCGGAGCGAATAGAAGCGATGAAGAAATTAAACCAGAGATTAATGGAGTACCTGAATCATGTGGGTAACGATCAGTTCATTCGGCAGTAACTGGTGGGCGCGTTTCGGTCGAGATGTTCACGACCGTTACCGCTTTACCCGGCGCGCAGCGTACTTCAATTCGACTGGCCTGCGCTCGGGCAGCAAGGTTCGGCGTTATTGGATCGTGCCTGGCCTGGTCCGCTTTAACGGCGTCGGCAATTTCAACCCCCAGTTTCCCGACCGTGCTATTGGGGCGACCTTCGAATGCGCGGACCTGACCTTTGCCTGTGGCGGCAACAGGCTTTTATTCGTGAGAAGGATCAGGAATTGCCGGCTGCCGGATTACTACCTGCTCGCCTTGGCCAGCGAGCGCTGTGGCGCGTTCGATTGTCGAAATTCTGGCTGGAAGTCGGAATCGGTGGTTCCCATTGCCGTGAGTCAGCACCGGGACAGGGCGGAGGCACTTTTACTGATGCGGCTCGGAGATTGGGTGAAGACATCATTGGGTATTTGGCAACTCACAGCGGCCGACACACAACACCACGCGGCACTCACCCTAACGGAAGTTGAGGTTTGAAAAGTTCGTCATGCGGTACGCAAAGGACAGCCTGGTGATCAACCGAGAACGCGACATTCCCCTGTTGTTACAGGTGCGCAACTCGCGCTTCATCAGCCACGAGCAGCTGTTTGAGTTCATGCAATACCGCGGTATCGATCATTCGCGTAGCAGTTTCAATTGGCGCACTCGACGGCTGATTGGTTCTGGCTATCTCACTGTCTGCGAGCGTCGTTCTGGAACCGGTTCGCCTGTGTATCGCATCACCAAAGAAGGCTTGGCTTTGCTTGAGCACAGCGGCCAGTTTACGACCGTACTGCATTCCAGGACCCAGCACCTTCCGCACACTTCCCAGCTCTTTCATGCCCTCGAACTCAATAGCATTCAACTGGGATTGAGACGTCAGAACCTGCTTGCCGGCTGGCACTCGGATGTAGAGGTTGCGTCCTTTAACAACATTTCCCGTTCCCCGTATCAGAAGGACTATGACGCGGTCGTTGATGTTTGGCTGGGCGACAAGCGAGTGTGTTTTGCACTTGAGTATGAGCGCAGCCTGAAGAGTGCGCGGCAGTATGAGCGAGTCCGGCAGGCGCTCGAATCGGAACAGCAGGTCGGGTGCATCTTGTACCTGACTGCCGGGATCGAAATCCTTGTGCACTTGTCGCCCCCGCAGCGTTGATGCGTACTCCAATGCTTGTGTTGCGGGTCGGCCTATCGTTATGCAGGTGGCCGCCGAAAGGATGCGTGTCGAAGTCTTCCGCCGGAAGTGCGTGCCACGAATTCAATCTCTGCTGATTGTTCCGGCTTCAACCATTGTGTCTGTGCCATGACTTCTTCGGTGACGGCATGTTGATCCTGTGATTTCTTCTCGGGCAGATTCGCGAAGTTCCTGAGGTTGATCGTGCAACCCAGAATTGTTTTATAGTCGGAGCCCGGCCCGCCGTTACGCAACTCCCTCCTGCTCTGTCCCGGATCCATGATGAGACATTGGTCGAGCATATGGCTGAGAATTTCACGGCCGCCGGTAAGGACGCGTGCCCGATTTTGGCGCACACAGCTTCGCCTTGGACTTTTCGAGGTGCTAAGTTTCAGGGACAGGAACATCACGAACAACAAATCTAACTGCGCGTCGGTGAATCCAGAATTTCCCGCACTTTTCTTATCAAGGCATCACGGTTAAAAGGCTTTTCCAAAAACGCGTGGTCACCCCCGATCAAGCCATGCTGAGCAACTTCATCGTCAGCATAGCCGGAGGTATAAAGCACCTTCATCTCGGGGCGGACGGCGCGGAGCCGTTGAGCGAGAATTGGCCCGCTGAACCCGGGCATCACAACATCGGTGATAAGCAGGGGAAGCAGCCCATTGTGGCCTCCTGCAATATTAATCGCATCGGCCGGATCGCCAGAATCGAGCACGGTGTAACCGCAGCCTTCCAGAAGAAGCCGCGTTAGTCCCCGCAGCGGGCCTGCATCATCCACCAGAAGAATAGTCTCGGCTCCTCCACGCAATGGGGTCACATCATCCGATTGAATGGCGGCGGGAGCGGCTTCACAGCGGGGAAAGTAGATTTTGAACCTGGTTCCATGATCGGGCTCGCTGTAGACATTTATGGCTCCGGCACTCTGCTTAACGATGCCGAAGACCGTGGACAGGCCAAGTCCGGTGCCTTGGCCGGCCATTTTGGTGCTGAAGAAAGGCTCGAAAATATGAGACCTTGTTTCGGCATCCATTCCGACGCCCGTATCGCTCACGCTAAGCATCACGTATGGCCCAGGTTTGAGATACGGATGCTGGCGGGAATAAGCCTCGTCGATTTTCACGTTTGCGGTTCTGAGAGTGATCTTTCCCCCTTGGGGCATGGCGTCACGAGCGTTGACAGCCAGATTCATTATCACCTGCTCAATTTGGCCTGGGTCGGCCTTGATGGTGCCCAGGTCATGGCAGAGAAGATTGTTCAGCGTTACGTTGTCACCAAGCAGGCGGCCCAACATCGTGCCCGTGTGTTTCACGATTGCATTCAAATCCAGAAATACAGGTTGCAAAACTTGCCGGCGACTGAAGGCAAGAAGATGCCGGGTGAGGTCTTTGGCGGAGACGCCTGCATTCTGTATCTGCTCAATCATCTTGCGGGATTTTGGCGCCAGGTCCGTGCGCGATTTCAAAAGCTCACAATAACCCAAAATGACGCCGAGAAGGTTATTAAAGTCATGCGCTACCCCACCGGCCAGTTGGCCGACAGCTTGCATTTTCTGGGCCTGGCGAAGCTGCTGTTCTGTCAACTCATCCTGCTTGCGCCGTGTGATGTCACGAATATTGCACTGGATGACCTTCTTGTTATTCACCCGATAAACATTGCTCACGAACTCCACGTTAATGCACCGACCGGCGCGGGTGGCAAGCGGAAGATTTTCATAGCGAACATACTTCTGTGCCTGCAATTCTCGAAAAGCCGTCTTGGAGGCCGCCACGTCCTTGAATGGGCCGATCTGCCAGAGCGTCTTGCCGATAAATTCCTCCCTTGAATAATCCAGCAACTCCATCAGGAAAGGATTCACATCTGTTATCAATCCGGTATTTGCATCCAGAATAAGAATGCCATCCCGGGCGGCTTCAAACAGGCGGCGGTATCTTGCTTCAGAATCTCTGATGGCCTCTTCCGAGCGGGATTGCCTGGTAATGTTGCGAGCATGCCCATCGGCCCGCCGCGAGCGCAGGTCCGATGTTTTCATGATAGGCACCAGGGGCGAGGTGGCTGAAGCTGCGGCCGCCAGAGTACTCCCTAGCGCTAGCAGTTGCCGGTCCACGATATGCGGAGCATTCGGATGGTTCACGGGATTGGGCTGCTGTGTCCCGTCAGCTGTTGTTTTCGTTTTAGCCATTGCGGCATCTTTTTCCATAGGATGAAACTTATGCCGCACCATCTCCGAAGTGCCCGGAACGACCGATTATCGGGTGCGCCGCAACAATGGTTGGTGCCGGTTCCGTAGTGAAGGTTTGCATCGCCTGGCACAGCTGAGAGTCCACTTCATCGGCAATGGTCATCACGTCCACCAGCACAAGGCTGAAATCCACCCGCGCCAGATTGTTCTGGAGAATCTGGAAAATGCTGACTTGCAACATGCGGGATTCTTCAACGATCAAGGGCGCGCTATAGCTCTGCTGCCGACGCAGCCTGCCGTGTTCATGGGCGGCTTTTGACTCGGTGTGTTTTCCATTAACACCTTTTTGAGCACGCAGTCGATCAACCAGGTCGCGCAGCAGAAGGGGCAAATGCCCGGTTCGCTCCTGGGATCTGAGTGGAAGCTTCATCAGTTCTTCATGATTCTGCACGTGGGACAGCCACAATTGGATGATCCGTTCGCTATCGCCCTCAAGTATGTTGGCGACGCTTTCCGTCACCCTTCGGGTGGCTTTGGAGCCTTTGGCAAGATTCTCCCGAATTACCTTTACCAAATCATGAATGTTCAGGGGCTTTAGCAGGATTTGGTCAGCCTGGAGAAGAATAGCGTTTGTGGCCTCTTCCATCTCAGGATAGCCGCTGTAAACCAGGGTCACCGCCGCAGGATGCGCATTGCGCATGGCGCTGACCACGGTGAGGCCGTCTCCATTTTCCGGCATGTGCAGGTCGGAGATCAGCACGTCAAACTTTTCTGCGCCAATAAACTGCAGCGCATCATTGACTCCCGCCGCTGTGACTACATCAAAACCGTTCATCTTCAACGCTGCTTTCAAGGTGATACGCACGTTTTCATTATCATCAACCAACAAAAGCCTCGGAACAGACATAGAGCTCCCCTTTTCGTCCCCAGCTATTGTCGGCTTTTGCGGGACAGATAGATGTACAAAAGAGCACGTGACTACACCTGAATATAGGATCGCTTAAGGAATGTGAGCTGAGACCAGTTTGCCTGCCGGGGTAAGACCCCTTGTTTCATTTTGAACAGATTCCAAGATCAATGACGTGAGATCATTCTCGTTTAGAGCGATCTTGCGCGTTACAACAGCAATTAAGTAGCCACCAAGATCGCATTGATGGGCTGATTGGGCCAAGAGACTTAGTCTGTTTACATCCGGACAGCTGTTGGATCTGGATAAGGAAGCTCATGAAATTGGATCGCCATGTGTTTGCATCGACAGCCATCTTGACCATACTTGCGGTTGTTTGCACCGAGCGTGCAATGGCAGTCCCGAGCTTTTCGCGGCAAACCGGTCTCAGCTGCAACGTTTGCCACAGTAATCCTCCAGAGCTAACTGCTTTCGGTAGGATATTCAAATTGAATGGCTATATCCTGACCGATTTGAAGCCGGATTCAACCATCGGCGATCACAAAGACCTCAAAATCAATAAGTACATTCCATTTTCTGCAATGTTCCTTGTGGACGATACGTTTACCCAAAAGGACCAGCCTGCCGCACAGAATGGCAACGTGGAATTCCCGCAGGCGTTCAGCATTTTTCTCGGCGGGATGTTAGCGCCACATTTTGGCGGTTTGATTCAGGCCACTTACTCGCACCAGGGCGACCATTTCGGCCTGGACAACACCGATTTCAGATATGCCAATCATGCAAAATTGGGAAAGAAAGATCTGCTCTACGGCGTCACGCTCAACAACAATCCAACGGTTGAAGACGTGTGGAACAGCACGCCGGCATGGGGTTTTCCCTGGATATCCGCCGATTCCGCGCCCAAACCTGCTGCTGCCCCGATTATTGCCGGCGGCCTGGCCCAGGACGTGGCTGGAGTCGGCGCTTATGCCCTTTGGAACAATCATCTTTACGGAAACCTGAGTATTTACCGCTCCGAACATGCGGGCGGAGCACAGCCGAACGTGGGGACTGGCTTCCAAAACAACATCAGTGTGGTGGCGCCTTACTGGCGCTTCGCGTGGCAGCAGAGCTGGGGACTCAACTACCTCGAAGTTGGAACATACGGAATGTACGTTGATTCCACCCCCAACGCGATTGATGGCCTCAGCGACAGATTTTTTGATCCCGCTCTTGACCTGCAGTACGAACGGCCATTCGGCAAGAACTTATTAACAGTC
>JBAVLE010000179.1:0-8895 GCA_049688735.1 Candidatus Angelobacter sp.
CCGACATTGCGCGCCAACTCATCAATGAAACGCTCGAAGACACCGAGAAAGCCGTTTTTACCATGCACTTTGGGGAAGAGCTTCCGCTGGACGTGATTACGCGCATGCTCAACCTGACGAACGCCAGCGGAGCGAAAGCTTACCTGGTAAGCGCCAAAAGAAAACTGGATCGCGCAGCAAAACGCTGGCAGGCAAGAGCATAAAAGGACGTATTCCTGAGGAGATTTGTCATGGCCGACAACACACAAACCGCAAAGATTTGGCAGGAAGCAGCCGCCGCCACCAAAGATTGCCTTCCGCTGGAAACGCTGGAGCAGATGGTGGACAACACGTCCCGCGACGCGAAAGCTGCGGCGCATCTGGCCGGATGCGCTCACTGCCAGACCGAACTCGCCATGCTGAAGAACTTTGAGCAGTCCACTCCGTCTACCGATGAAGGCGCAGCCGTGGCCTGGATTGCCGCCCAGTTGGAGCGCCGCCAGAACGCTCCTGCCGCTCAGCAAAAAGTTGCGCGAGTTCCCTTCTGGCGCACAATGTTTCGCGTGCCTTATATGGCCGGAGCAGCGGCCTTAGCTGCGGTGCTGATTTTTGGATTTTCTCTCTATCACGGAAATTCAGACGGACCGGGCAAGATCAATCCGGGCCTGGGCAATGGAAATTTCCGTAGCGGCTCAATCCATGTTGTAAGTCCGATTGCAGAACAGAACAGTGCGCCGGCCGAATTCCGCTGGGACGCGGTACAGGGGGCAAGCACCTACACCGTAGAACTGAAAGACGTTGCGGGAATCACGCTGGCCAGCGCGAACTCGGCCCAGAATGTTCTACCGATAACACCGGAGATGCGCGCGAACATGGTTTCCGGCAAGCCGCTCAAGTGGAAAGTAACAGCGAAGGACGCAGCGGGAAAAGAAATCGCAAATTCAAGCACGGAACAATTCAAGGTCAAATAAGAAGTTTTCACCGTAGTTAGAACATTTCAGCATGAATGTAAACCGTTACGGGGTGGAGCAGGCATTCATGCCTGCGGTACTCTGCAATAAAATGGCGGCTTTAGCCCCTGAGGTTTTGCGCTTCGAGTTTGGTAACTTCGAAGTTGCTTCAGTGCGCGACGATCAAGCGGCTTGAGCGACGAGCTTTTTCTTCCGCCGCGCACGCAAATAAATGAACACGGCAAGAGCGATGATCGGCACAGGAATCGCCAGCACCTGCCACGAAATGAATCGCGGAACAGGCTCTCCGCCATCCCCATTGAGGACAAAAGCAGCCCAGTAGCGTGGATGGCTGAGCTCGGTCCCGGAATGTAGAAACTCCAGCTTGGTTAGCCGCAACCCTTCTGCTTTTGATTGGTGCTTCTTGAGCAGATAGAAATAAAAATGCTGCATAAATTGTGACGTTGGCCCATCTGGAACGCGCCACAGCGTGGTCAGCGCAGAACGAGATCCGGCAGCCAGCAGCGCGCGGCTGAAAGCCTGAATGCCTTCACCGGGGACAAGGCGTCCGCGCTCAGTGTCACAGGCGGAAAGCGTGGCCAGGCTGGTGCCGCGAAGATCGAGATCGTAAAGCTCTTTGAGAAATAAATAGTTGTTCGGCTGGCCCGGTTCGTCCGGCGAAAAAAGCAGGCGCGAGCGCTCAGGATCGTCCATATCAGCCACGGCATGCGTGCTCACGTGCAGCAACGCAGCGCCGGAGTGAGCGGACGCAAAGAAAGTTTGCTTACGGTCGTCTGCGCCAAGAAACAGTTTTGTTCGGCCTGCGCTCATGCGTGCGATGCCGCGAATTTCGTCGCCCGATGCTGGCAGCGATCCATTGATCTCTCCGCGCGCCGCGCTGGTGAGCGAACTTTCACCCCCGCCGACGACCGCTGGATCGCCAAAGCCGACAAGTTGTTGCTGCCACGGCAGCCGCTTGGAAGAAGCATTCTGCCTCGCCCCACGCAGCAGCAGCACGGCGCTGGGCATGTATGTGACGTCGCGGCTTTCCAACAGCGGCTGTCCTGACGCGGTGGGCAAAAGTTCGAAGGGCAGCAGGCTGAGAAAACCATCAGGCACGATGAGCACATGCGAGTAACGATTTTGAGCAAAAGGCACGATATCCCTGGGCAGCATGCTGCTGATTTTCTGAAAATCTTTTTGCCAGTCGCTGTTGAGATTGTCAGGAAGTCCAGTGATGAAGCGCTGAAGCGTATCCATTTCAGTGGCAGATAAATGGCTTTGCGAAATGCCGGCCTGTTCGCGCGTGACCCAGACTGCCGCAACGCCTTCTGCTCCGGCCCAGAATTCTATCAGCGCGGCCTGCGGATCAAGCCGCGCCTGGATGGATTTAAGCGTGAGCGCGTCGGGCGAAAGCTTGTTGCCAAAAAATCTGTCTTGAAAAACTCGGGCACGGCTGCGCTCCATGAACTCAAAAGCGGCGGCAGCATCGTTGCGTTCCAGTAAAAGCTTGATAAGCGCATCGTAAACATCGCGCTTATCGGCCAGAAAATCTGCTTTCAGCCGCGAAAGCTGCAATTGCGACCGCAAGCTTTCAATCCGCTGGATAGCGTCGCGGAATTTCGCTTCCGCCGCATCACGGTGACCGTTCTTCAACGCAATCTTGCCCAGCGCGTTCACGGCTTTCCACTGCTCTTCCACGGTGCCAAGCTTGTCTGCCTCCGCCAACGCCGCAGTAAATTCCCTTTCAGCTTCCGGCAGCCTATTCATGCGATACAGAGTCTCTCCACGATAGACAAGAGCCTGCATCGCTTCGCGCCGGCTCTTTGTTTCGATGGCCAGAGCGTGAACACGATCAAACGTCTTCAGCGCCTCCTGCAATCGACCAAGATCCAGCGCCAGAACGATGCCGCTGTTCTTGAGAACTCCCAGTTCGCCGTCAACATCTTTTTCCTTTGCGTAGTATTCATCCGCATAGCCGTAAAAAAGCAGTGCTTGTTTCGGATCGCCCAGGCGGCGATAAGCGGCTCCCATGTTAGCGTTCAAGTGACCAAGATCGCGCGGCGTAATGGCTTCAGGGCGGGCCAGAACATCGTTATAGATTTTGATGGCGCGTTGATCGTTGCCCAGACGTTGATACAGCGTTGCCAGGTTCAGCAGCGTGAACTGGCGCCACGTCGCGCTCCACGCTTCGGCGCTCGATTTCTCCACATACTGCAGCGCAGATTCGTACGTGCGCAGGGCCTCAGAATATTTCGCCTGGTAGTAATAAACAATGCCGAGATTGTTCAGTATCTGCACGGCCGTTTGCGCGTTCCCGGTTCGGGCCGTGAGCTTCAATCCCAAATTGAGCTCGCCTGCCGCTTCTGGATAATTGCCGGCATTTAACAAAGCAACACCCGCATCGTTATGGGCCTGCGCTTCGCAGTCTTTGTCGTGCATCTTCTGGCAGGCAGCAGCGCTTTCTCGAGAAAGTTCCAGCGCCCGAGCGTATTCACCGGACATGGTTGCAATGTCGCTCAGGTTATTGAGCGTGTCCACCAACTCCGGGCTTGGCGGCCGCGACCGCAACGGCGGCAGGACTGACTCATAGATTTTCCGCGCTTCGTCTGAGGAGCCAGCGTCGCGCAGAGATTTAGCTTTGTCAATCTGCGCCTTGAACTGTGCGGCGGCCGACGATTGGCACACCGCACCGCCCGAGGCAAACAGCAACAGCCCCAGCGCACAAATTTGAATGATAGTTCTTTTTGCCAACGCGTTTAGAAGAGTATATGTGAAGATTGCAGCAGAGAATCATGCAAGCCGGAACACCAGCAAATTGCCTCTTTTATGCGATGACAATGCCAGGTACCATTTTTTCATCACCGAATAAAGATATTGACGGAAAAGGTAAGAAGTACGCCACATCGAAAATCCCTCTTCTTGGTGCACTTTGACGCAGCAAAGCAATCTCAGCTTTGAACGCCAGCGGTTAAACGATGCACTTCGCGCCTCCCTAACGAGAGGCAGTAAACCTTAACTGAACCACGACCAAGTAGTGGTACAATCCGTTCTGGATGTCACACGTGCTGGCAGATCCTCAGGTTTCCCTTCGGAACTGGCAAAGCGTTGCCGGATTCATTGACCATACCCTACTTAAATCAGAAACCACGGCGGAGCAGATTGTACGTCTGTGTGAAGAAGCGGCGTACTTCAATTTTGCTGCTGTCTGCGTGAATCCGTGGTGGATTGGCCTGGCTGTTTCGGTCCTGCACGGCACTCCGGTAAAAATTGCTACCACCATCGGCTTTCCCTTGGGCGCAAACCACACTACCGTAAAGCGCTTTGAAGCCTCTGAAGCTGTCCGCCTGGGCGCGCAAGAAGTGGACATGGTCATGAACATTGGCGCGCTGAAATCCGGCGACCGTCAGGCCGTGCTGAATGACATTGTGGCCGTTGCGGAAGTCGCGCATGGCAGCGGCGCATTTGTGAAAGTGATTCTGGAAACTCCGTTGCTTACGCTGGAAGAAAAGATTCTTAGCTGCCAGCTCAGCCTTGCCGCTAAAGCTGACTTCGTCAAGACAGCCACTGGCTTTTTCGGCTCAGCAACACCAGAAGATGTTTCCCTAATGCGCGGCGTTGTGGGCGACCAGGCCGGTGTAAAAGCTTCCGGCGGCATTCGCACCGCGGCCAATGCCAGCGCTATGATTGATGCAGGAGCCAACCGCATCGGCGCGAGTGCCAGCGTGGCAATCATTCGTGAGTTGGGCGCGCCTGAGTTCACGTCGCGCAAGAGCTAACGCATAACAAGTTTCCATCCGGCGTATCCCATCCGTAACGGATTACGGACATTTTTTCTCAACTTTTCTGCGCTGCTCCGTCACAATAGAAGCTCAATATTTTTGCAGGAGGAAATACCGCAAGATGCGCAAGATTTTTGTCCTATTTACGTTTCTACTTCTCGTTACTTGCAGCTGGGCACAAAAGACACGCAACATGAGTCATGAAGGTTCATCCGGCGATGTGTTCTTTGGCTATTCACTCCTTAATGGCGACACGCTCTCGCACGGCAGCGGATGGGAAGCCGCTCTCACCGGCAACTTAAATGACTGGTTTGGACTCAAGGCCGATCTGGGCGGCAATTATCAATCTCTTCTTGGGTCCGAAGCCAAGGAATACAACGTCGTTTTTGGCCCGCAGCTTTCACATCGCGTGGACAGGTTCAATGTCTTTCTACATGGGCTCGCGGGCGTCTCGCGTTTAAGCTTTGATCATGGCCCCAGCAGCACTGGATTAGGCTGGGTAATCGGCGGCGGCGCAGATTACAACCTGAACTCCAGCTTTGCCATCCGTCCGGTCCAGCTTGATTATCATGGCGCGCATGTCTTTTCCAACACCCAGAAAGACGTTCGCTACTCCGCCGGTATTGTCTATCGATTCAAATAACTTCGAATCTGCCTGCTAACTCCACACCATGTCCAATCGCCCGGATAACTAATATGCCGGGCGATTGATTTTGCCGGACGCTGTTTTCCACCGTCTCACGCAGCCGCGCCTAACTGTTATCATCATGGATGGACTCGATGGCTATAACTAGACCACCACCGCAGCGCGTGGACGTTGAGGCACTTCTGATTGAAGTGGCAGACGTTTTGAATACCACGCTTGATCTCGACACGCTTTTGCAGCGCGTGGCCGAGATGGTGAAGCGCGTCATCGATTATGAAATCTTCTCTATTCTTTTGCTCAATGAGAGGGCACAGGAACTGCGTTTCCGCTTTCAGATTGGCCATCTTCCTGAGGTCGCAGAGCGTATCCGGGTAAAAGTAGGCGAAGGCGTAACCGGCCGCGCCGTCAAGGAACGCCGGGCCATTCTGGTGGATGACGTCTCTAAGGAAACACATTACATTGATGCGGTTCCGCGCGTACGTTCAGAACTGGCCGTGCCGTTGATCAATAAGAACCGCGTTATCGGAGTAATGGACCTGGAAGCGCGCGAGCGAGCTTATTTCAAAGAAGAGCATGCGCGGCTGCTCACACTGATTGCTTCACGCATTGCCGTCAGCATTGAAAATGCCCGGCTGTACACGCGTATCGTCAGGCAGGCCGGCACGCTATCGCTTCTGAATGAGATCAGCCGCGATTTAACCTCCATCCTGAATGTTGACCAGTTGCTTAAGCGCATCGGCGATCTGCTCTTAAAGGTCATTGATTACCACATGTTCTCCATTCTGCTGCTGGATGCAACCAAGCAGAAGCTGGTGCACCGTTTTTCTGTCCGCTTTAAGGAAAACGTCCACATCAAGCATGACATTCCTGTCGGACGCGGACTAGTGGGCGCAGCAGCGCAAAGCAAAAAGCCGGTGCTAGCTCCGGATGTCGCCCGCGATCCGCGCTACATCAAAGCCAATCCTGAGACGCGCTCTGAACTTTGCGTCCCTCTCATATATAAGGACGAAGTTATCGGCGTTCTTGATCTGGAACACACGCGTCGGGGTTACTTCACTGAGGAGCATCTTCGCACCGTGAGCACGCTCGCAGCGCAGGTTGCCATTGCGATTGAGAATGCAACGCTCTATGAACGAATCGCGCGTGAAGAGCAGCGCATGGAGCGGGATTTGGCCATGGCGCGGGAAGTGCAGCACCATCTGCTTCCGCCCACGTGTCCCAGCATGCAGGGTGCCGAGCTTGCGGCGCGCTTTAATCCGGCGCATGCCATTGGCGGGGATCTCTACGATTTTCTTGACTACACGCTGCCTCTCGCCTGCATTGTGGTGGGCGACGTGAGCGGCAAAGGCGCTCCTGCTGCTTTATATGCGGCGCTGGTCAGCGGGATCCTGCGCAGCCTTGCCCGCGACGAACCTTATCCTGCCGATATGCTCCAAGCTGTAAATCGCTCGCTGAACCATCGGCGCTTGGATGCGCAGTACCTCGTTCTCACCTGCGCCCTCTGGGATGATGAGAAACGCACCTTGCGCGTGGCCAATTCTGGAAATCCCCGCCCCATTTACTGCCATGAAGGTCATGCCCACATGCTTGAGGCTGCTGGGCTTCCTTTAGGCATGTTTGAAGAGGTTTCCCATGACGAGGTCACAATTCATGCGCAGCCGGGCGATGTATTCGCTTTTTTTAGTGATGGCATTGTTGACGCCAGCAATTCTAATGATGAAGCATTTGGCCGCAGCCGCGTCGAACACGTAATTGCAAAGCACGCCGACGGTTCCGCGCGAGAGATTGTGGATGCTATTTTTAAAGCAACAGAAGAGTTTGCCGCCGGTGCAGAAGTTTTTGACGATCAGACCGTGGTTGTTTTAAAAGTAAAATGATTCGGTTCTTGCCGCCCTACCATCGTTGCGAACCTATCTTTTAATCCTAAGTAAACTCTTATTCTTCACAACTTATGTTGTCATCGGCCTTTTTTACGATTTAAAGAAGTTCAAGTCACTTCGCAACAGCTTCGCTGCGAATCCGCACTGATGATTCACGTAAGTTCATCAGGACAAAAGTCTTTTTGAAATTTTAATCTTCTACTCGCTCGATTCTAATAACCCAGGCGCATTGTATGCCTGAGGGCTGACACCGTCTTCCGGCAGTGCAGGTCGAGATAGCCGCGCAAAAACTATCTGTAGGCGATTTGCATGGGTCAATTGACATCGGCAACAGGTCCAGAGAGGGACAAATAGGGACCGGGCCATTGCGTGTCAGCGCTGTTCCGAGCCATAGCCAATGAGCTGTGGCCGGGTGCAGGTAAACACTTAAGGAGCGCAGCCAATGAGCCGTAAACAGCCTGAAGGGTTTTTTCTGTCTGAAAACTCCTCCAACGCTAGACTTCGGGAAGCAGAAAATGCAAGAAACAATCGAGCAGAGATTGTCAAAGCCTATTCACAGGGCAAAGTCTCTCGTCGCGATCTAATCAAGTGGGGCTTAATCACATCCAGTGGAATGCTGGCCCCAATTCACGGTCTTAACCCATTCGTTAACAGCGCCTATGCAGCTTCATTAAACGGTCCCACCGGTGCGCCACCCAGCCCTGGACTCAATGGTCTGGCATTTACGCAGCCCATGTTACGTTTTGAGCTGCTTGACCGCAATCCAATTTCTTCAGCCACTCCGGCACCTACAGCATTATCCAACCAGACGCCAATCAACATGGCCCCTGAATTGGGCGGCGGATTGGGACCAATGGAAGGACGTCCTCCGGGACAGGATTGGGCGCACCAGCGCTTTGATGAATTCGCGCCGCAAGTATTGATCGAGGCAACCCAGGAAGGCGCAAAGATCAACACTAAGAATGGCCAGAGCATTCATCCCAAGTTCCATCCCAATCTTCCTGATCAGGGTCCGCTGGCACTGTGGACATTTAATGGAACCATTCCGCCGAAATTGGCAATTGGCCGTTACGGCGAACCGCTCATTTTCCGCCATCACAACCTGCTTCCCGCTGATGTCACCAAGAACGGTGGTTTCGGACGCCACACCATCACTACCCACGAGCACAACGGACACCACGGCGCGGAGAATGACGGCTTTACCGGCGCGTTCTTCTTCCCCGGACAGTTTTACGATTATCACTGGCCGATTATCCTCGCTGGGCATGACAGCATCAACGTTGACGCGACCGATCCAATGGCCGGCAGCCCTACCGATGCTGGTGGAATCAACAAGGTCCCCGGTGACTGGCATGAAACCATGTCGACTCACTGGTTCCACGATCACATGTTCAGCTTCACTTCGCAGAACGTGTACAAGGGCAACGCTGCCATGTTCAACCTTTACAGCGCGCTTGATCGTGGTAACGAAGAACTGAATGACGGCGTAAACCTGCGGCTGCCCAGCGGCTCCTCTAAGTCATGGGGCAACCTGGATTACGACATCAATATCATGCTGGCTGACAAGGCATGGGACGCAAACGGACAGCTCTACTTCGATATCTTCCAGCTCGATGGATTTATCGGCGACGTAATGACCGTGAACCTTTGCTATAGAC
>JBAVLE010000180.1:0-5255 GCA_049688735.1 Candidatus Angelobacter sp.
CTTCTGCATGAAAGCCAATTTTTCTGCGTGAATTGGTTTGGTTGCGGCAATCACGCCACCCAGACCATCGCTGTGTCCATTTAAGAATTTGGTGGTCGAATGCATCACCATGTCCGCGCCAAATTCGATTGGGCGCTGGAAATAAGGCGACATAAAAGTATTGTCCACCACCACTTCAGCGCCGCCGGCATGAGCAATCCGGGAGACCTCCTTGATGTCGGTCAACACCATGAGAGGATTGGTTGGCGTTTCAATCCACACAATCCGGGTATTCCGGCGGATTGCCTTTTTTACGGCATCCAGATCAGACGTATCGACATAGCTGAACTCAACGCCGTAATTAGCCATTACCTGATTGAAAAAGCGCGGCACTCCGCCGTATACATTGTGGCCGCAAATCAGGTGATCTCCTTGTTTCAGAAAGCACTGGGTAACTGCCGTTACGGCAGCCATGCCGCTGGCAAAGACGTGCGCGGAATTGGCGCTTTCCAGAGCCGCAAGATTGGTTTCCAGCTGCGTCCGCGTTGGATTGGAAACGCGAGCGTACTCGTATCCTTTATTCTTCCCTACTTCCTGCTGGACGTACGTTGACGTGGCAAAAATCGGAACGACAATGGCTCCGGTTGAGGGATCAGGCTCCTGGCCGGTATGAATGCAAGCTGTGGAGAATCCGAATTTGCCGGTCTGGCGTTTCTTGCCCCCAGCAGGTTTCTTTGCCATCTGGTGTTTGCTCCCGAATTTTTCTGTCGTTGCGGTACTGCTTCGTTCCGGCTGGCGAACTGCTATTCGCCGCCTTCAAAAATGTTTTTCGATAGGTAACGCTCGGCAGAATCGGGAATCACCGTCACAACCCGCTTCCCTGTGCCGAGCCTGCTTGCGACTTGAATGGCCGCAAATACGTTCGCTCCCGCGCTGGAAGCACCCAGAACGCCTTCCAGCCGCGCAAGTTGCGCCACCGTATCGAACGCGTCCTTGTCGGTGACCTTAATGACCTCATCGCACACGGCTGCGTCAAACGTCTTGGGAATGAAACTGGAGCCAATACCTTCTACTTTGTGCGGCCCTTTAGGACCGCCACCCAGGACAGAACCTTCAGTTTCAACTGCAGCGCAATACACACCGGGCAGTTTCTCTTTCATAAAGCGCGCTACGCCGGTGAATGTGCCGCCGGTGCCAACGCCGATCACTACCGCGTCAATCGCGCCCTGCATTTGCTCAAAAATTTCTTCCGCGGTGGTTTTCTGGTGAAAGTCAGGATTGGCAGGGTTCTCAAACTGGAGAGCGGTAAATGATCCGGGAATTTTTGCGGCAAGTTCTTTGGCTTTGGCGATTGCGCCCTGCATGCCCGCTTCATCCGGTGTTCGGACAACTTCTGCGCCGAGCGCCCGCATGATCTTCACTTTCTCCTCGGCAAACTTTTCCGGAACGCACACCACTACCCGGTAACCTTTGTTCACGCCAATCAACGCTAGACCCACGCCTGTATTCCCCGCAGTGGCTTCGACAATGGTCGATCCGGGCTTTAGCAGCCCTTGTTCCTCCGCTTTCTTGATCATGCCTATAGCGGCGCGGTCTTTCACGCTCCCGCCAGGGTTCAGGTATTCAAGTTTGGCAAATACGTCCGCCGCTCCCGCCGGCACAATCCGGCGAAAATGCAGCATTGGAGTTTTGCCAACGAGTTCGGTGATGTTCTCAGCTACAGGAAGTCGGGACATAAGCAGACTTTTTTAGACTACGGGACGGAGAGCGATATGGTCAAACCAATCTAGGTTTTCGCGCCGATATGTTTCTGAACAGGATCTCCGCATACGCACGCAGAATGGCAGGAGTCTAAAATAAAAGGGCGCCTCATTGACGAGACGCCTGAACTTCCTGAACTTCAATTCGACCTTATTGCTTCGCTGCTGTGCGTTTTTCGTCGGCAAAATAACCATCACGGGTCCTAACCTGAAGGTCCTTGTAGCCTGGTGCGCGTGCTTCCACTTTCACCTTGCGGTATCCGCCATTGCTGCGGGGGTTCGTCGGCTTATAGGTAAGACTGTATTGGTTGCGGATGTCGCGCGCCACTTCCTGACTAATTTCATCCACTTCCATCAGGTCTTTGGGGAAGAAAGCCACACCGCCGGTCTGGTCAGAAAGACTTTGCAAGGCGCGCTTTGCTCTCTTGATTCCGGGTTCATCGCCTAGAATGCCAATGGTATAAATTGTTGGCCCATTATCGTCCTGGACCTTCCTGATAGCCGACTCCAGCGATTCCCTGCTCTCATTATCAACGCCGTCTGTGATCACGAGCAGGACTTTCTTTTCTTTCTTGGCGCCTTTGGCCAAGTGATCTGCAGAAGCGATCACCGCGTCATAGAGTGCAGTGCCGCCGCGCGAATCAACTCGGTCCAGCGCTTCACGTAGTGGGGGTATCTTGTTAGTGAAATCCTGATCAAGATAAGGATCATCATTGAAATTTACAACAAACACTTCATCCTGCGGATTGCTGGCCTGGATCAGGTTCAAAACGGCCTTGGTGACCGCAGCTCGTTTGGTGCGCATGGAGCCGGAATTGTCCACGACGATTCCGATAGAAACTGGAATGTCTTCGCGCTTGAAAGACGTTATCTGTTGCGGTTGATTGTCTTCATAAACCGCAAAATTGGTGGGAGCGAGATTGGTAACCAGATGCCGCCGTGAATCGAGGACCGTGGCGGAAAGCGTGACTTCATTTACCTGCGAGCGAAAGGTATATCGATCCCCAGTCTTCGTTACAGCCCCGACTTCGCTACCAGGAATCTGGCCCGTTTGCTGTCCAGGCTTCACATTGGGTGAAGGTGTAGCAGCCGGTTTGGCAGCCGCTGCTGGCTTGGGCACCCAGGATGGGAGCGCTGGGTCAGAAGGATCAATGTCCGGCGGCAAGGGCGTAGCTTGAACACGCTGCTGGTTTTGCTGCGGCGCGGTGGTTGGGCCCTGACTGCCCCAAAAAGAGGTGGCGCCCAGCAGCATAAAAACTGTTGTTCCGACTACTAATTTATTGCGAAGGCGCATAATATCCCGTTCTGGCATATACATTTAGATGCGGCAACCCCTTGGGTGGATTAAGCTTCACTTTGATCTTGCGCCAGTGACCGTCCTTAACCTTGTTGTTTGGACGATATCCGAGTACATATTGGTTGCGCAGCTCTATTCCAATTTTTGTAGCCACATCCGCCAACTCGTTGGGATTATTGATAGTGAACAAGCGACCGCCGGTTACACTGGAAATTTCGCTCAGCAACGCCGGGCCGGCGACCTCTTCCGGCTGCGTGGGTGACAGGCTGAAGATGCCAATGGAGTAAATCTGCACATCGGCCTCTTTCACCATGGCTTTAATCTCGTTTTCGGTGTAACGGCTGTGGTTGTCGCCGCCATCGGAGATGATCAAAAGAGCCTTTTTGCTGTTACGCGCATCCTTCATCTTGCTCACGCCCATATAAATGGCGTCGAGAAGGGCCGTGCTGCCCTGGGGAACGGTATAAACCAGCTTGCCCTGAATGTCTTCAACGGATTTTGTGAAGTCCGCGCGCAGCTCCGGCCGATCATTGAAGGTAATCATGAAGAATTCGTCCTGCGGATTCGCGGTCTTAAAGAACTCGATGACCGCCTCCCGGGCTTTCATGATCTTGTCATTCATACTGCCGCTCATATCAAAGATCACGCCCAATGAAATGGGGGCGTCTTCGCTGGAAAAATGCCGTACTACCTGGACTTCACTGCCTTCCAGGACGGAGAAATTCTCTTTATCCAGCCCCGTTACAATCCGATTCCAGTCGTCGGTTACGGTTACATTGACGAGCACAAGATTTACGTCAACGGCCATCCCCGGCTTGGCATGGTTCTTAAGCGCCGGATCGGCATTTCCGACATCTTCTTTGGTATCAGTAGTTTTTGGGGGGGCAGTAGGCTTGGGTTCAATGTGGACGTTTACATCCTGAGCGCTGGCGACAATGGTAAGAACAAGAAAACAAAGCAGTGTTAACGCGCAACGAACCAGCGGCGTTACAGACGCCTTGAATGAGTGCCCGGGGGAACGGTTTGCACCATACCCGCGGCGTTCGAAGCGGGTCATTTGGGAACCTCGTTTGCCGCGATTTTATCATAGCAACACCAGACGGGACACGGGAACTTGGGCATTGCACCGTTGCCTTTGATCTGTGCTGCTGCTGCTGCTAACTTTAGATGTTTGAGAGCTGGAAACAGGTTATCCATGCCGCTTGATAGAATGCAATAGATCAACTGAAAATGGCTGAAATCATTCCCTTCAAAGCGCTTCGCTACGATCCTGACCAGGTAAAGCTGGAGGACGTGCTGACCCAACCCTATGACAAGATTACACCGGAAATGCAGTCAAAGTATTACGAGAAGAGTACACACAATCTGGTGCGGATCATTTTAGGCAAGGCGGGCGAAACCGATACCGATACCTTCAATGTATATACGCGGGCGGCCGAATATCTACATGACTGGCGCTCCGGGGGCATCCTCAAGCAGGATACTGAACCGTCAATTTACGCCTATTCACAAACATTTACTGTGCCGGGCACTCGCGATCTGCAGGAACGTCGAGGCCTGATTGCCCTTGGGCGTATCCATGATTATGCGGAGGGCGTAGTTTACCGGCACGAGCAAACCCTGTCAAAGCCGAGAGCAGACCGTCTAAACCTATTGCGAGCCACCCGGGCCCATTTTGGGCAGATCTTCATGCTCTATAGCGACCCAAGCAATGAAATTGAATCGCTGCTCCGGGCCAAGACCGAAGAAGATCCTGACATCTCTATCCTCGACGAATATGAGACGCTGCACCGGGTCTGGTGCGTTCACGATCCGGCGCTTATCCAAACAGTGCAGCAAAAAATGCACGACAAAAAGCTGCTGATTGCCGACGGTCACCACCGATATGAAACAGCGCTGGCGTATCGAAATGAACGCCGAGCCGAGACGGGCAGTTCCGATCCTAAAGCGCCCTATGAGTTTGTAATGATGACGCTCATCCCGATGGAGAGCCGCGGTCTTGTCATTCTTCCCACGCACCGCATTGTCCACGGCCTGCTCGACTTCGATCGTGAACGCATGCTGGAAGCGGCAGGGCAATTTTTTGATATCGACCGAATCGATCTCCGGACCGAAAGCCGCAGCGCCACGACCCTGCTTGGAGAGGCTGGGGAAAACGGTACAGCCTTCGTTGCAGTAACACGCCAAGGACCATATCTAATGCGCGCAAAGCAGGACGC
>JBAVLE010000181.1:0-9564 GCA_049688735.1 Candidatus Angelobacter sp.
CTCCTTCCCCCGACGCATCCAGAGAAACCAGCCCCAGTCTTCCTGGCCTGTTTTCACGCTGTCATACGCTCGTGTGGTTGAGACAACGGGAAGAAGCCTGTCCCGGACAACATCTGCTCCCCAACAACAATCGTTGATGTAAATCTCAGGGTCCGTGACGCTGACGTCCGTCGTAAATTCAATCTCATATGCCATAGCGCCCATTATCTGGCACCGCGAATACTACCTGCAGAAAAACACCGCCGTTTCCGGCGGTGTTCAATAGGAACTACTTTTAACAAATGAGGCTTTACAAGCTCATTTCCTTTGGGAACACGAAATAGAACAGCAACCCAATCAGGATGAGGTAGGCAAGTACGATCAGCGTCCATGCCATGTTGTGGCGAATCACCTCTCCTTCGCTGCGAACAAACTTGCTGGTGGAAACGCCTACGCTGGCCGTCTGCGGCGCAATCGGCTTGCCCACTTCAGCGCCCAGCGAGTTCAGGGTTGGCGCAAGCAGCACAGGCAGACCCAGCAGCCTTCCTGTAACCGCCTGGATGGGACCGAACATGGCATTTGTGGATGTATTGCTGCCGGAGAGAGCCACACCAATCCAGCCGAGGATCGGGGCAAGCACCACAAAGGGCCATCCGACCTTAGAGAAGCTGAAAGCCAGCGAATTGGCCATTCCGGCAAACACAAAGATATAAGCAATGGCAAAAATAAAGAAAGCCACCAGCAAGGCGCCCCACATCTGCTTGAAGGTGCGCGCAAACACTTTTTTCAGCGTGTCCAAGCTGGGACGCAGGAACAGGACAATTAATATCCACGAGGCCAGAATGGCGGTACCGCCACTCAGTGGATTGAAGTTGAAGGTGGAAGCGATGGACTTATGAGTTACAGAAGAGATGGCTGAAACCGTCCATTTGTGCGAGAACTTACCCGGCAGATGAGACCAGGGGCCAGTCCACAATACAACGACGATTACCAAGATGATATAGGGCATCCAGGCGCGGAAGGCACCGCTTGTATCGGCCACGGCAGTCTGGCTTCCGGCAGGAATAATCTTTCCGCCGAATGCTCGAATATTTTTCGGTTTCCAAACCTTGACAAAGAAGAACAATACCCAGAAAGAGACGAGTGCGCCACTCAGGTCAGGCAGATACGGTCCCAGGTAATGCGCAACCGGCCACTGCCCCGCAATATAGGAAAGCGATCCTACAATTGCCAGCGGCCAAGCCTCCGTCAGTCCGTCCCAGCCGCTCACCAGGTAAATAAGAACAAAAGGCGGTAAAAGCGCCAGCACAGCGACCATATCGCCGATCGATGCGGATAACGCCAGAAGCGGCAGCCCGGTTACCGCCGCTAAGGCCAATACGGGGGAACCGAGAGCGCCATAAGAAACTGGCGCATTGTTGGCCAGCGCGGCCACACGGATCGCCTCGAGATCAACAATCCCCAATCCGACAAGGATTGGCACTACAACCGCCCAGGGATACCCGAAGCCAACCAGTCCTTCCAGCAAAGCGCCAAAGGCCCAAGCCAGCATAAGTGTCTGGATGCGGACGTCAATCGTGGCCTGGTTTACCATCCAGGTTTTAAAGCGATCAAAATCTCCAGTCAGCACCAGCGTGTTAAAAATGATCAGGCCCCAGAACGTGATCCAATCAATGGTCCACGCGCCCTGCAAACCGCCGTAAAGATATGAGCGCAGACTGTCTCCCACGGGTGCATGCCAGCCCCACACGGCAATCAGAATTGTGATGACGCCGGCGATGATGGTAGCCAGCCAGGCCGTCATACGAAGCACGGCAAGCATGAACAATAGGGCCGCAAGTGGAACCAACGCAAGTAGAATTGTTGACCACATGCTTCCGGTAGGAGCCAAAATTTGCTGAAACACATTCATGTGCTTGCACCTCCAAAAATGCGCTGCTTGTTGGAACGACTCTTAATACTGGATCGGCGGCAGATGTCTGCGGGCGCAGCCGGCCAGGTTTCTGCGGCACAACTGAAACGAGAGTAAATGGATTGCGCGGATTACTTTCCGCTTCGGCGGCGGTTCTGTCAAGTGTTTTGTGCAATCCCCTTCATCTCTTAAGCATAATTCTTCGTTGAAAAATCGCCTCCGACGCCATCAAACCGGGCCAGAATGAGCACGCAATTTCACGAATCTAGCTATCCTTTCACAGCGCCTACCGTAAAGCCGGCAATGAACCGATCGAGGAACAAATTGTATAGAAAAGCAATTGGCAAGCTGGCGATCAAGCAGGCCGCCATGAGCGATCCCCAGAAATAAACGTCGCCGCGCACCAGGAAGATCGGGATGCCAACTCCGACCATCTGCTGCGACTCTGGGGAAATAAACGTCAAGGCATAAACATACTCCTGCGTCACCAGAGTGAAGGTGAAGATCACAACAGTAAGGATGCCTGATAACGAAATCGGCACCACCAGTTTGATGAACGCCCCAAAGCGCGTCAGCCCATCGACCATAGCCGCATCTTCCAGTTCGCGCGGGATAGATTTGAAAAATCCCATCAGCAACCAAATGGAAAATGGAACAGTTATGCTGGGATAAACCAGCACCAGCGACCATATCGTGTCTTGCAGGCCGAGCGAAGCTACGACCCGAGAAAGCGGGATGAACAGCAGAGTCGGAGGAACCAGATAGGTTAGAAAAATCCCGATACCCAGCCGTTCTCCCCATCTTCCTGTGAGCCGCGCCAGAGCGTAGGCAGCCGGCACCGACTGCAAAAGCGTGATCGCCACCACAATCGCACCTACAATCGCGGTGTTTGCCAACCAGGTCAGGAAGCGTGTCTGACCAAACAGCAGCCGCAGATTATCGAGCGTGGGCGGAAGATTGAAGATGAATGGGTTGTTCTCCATCCCGTAGAGGTCAATGTTCTGCTTGAAGGTGGCTATCACCATCCAGTAAAACGGGAACGCCAGCAGCACGGTGAAAATCGTAAGCACCAGCATTTTCACGGTTGTGGGCCATGGGTTCAGGCCAGCAAAAGCCCGCTTTACGCCTGCCGATTGCAAATACCAGACCAGGGCCGCAGAGATGCACATTTGCAGGACAAGCCCGACTGCCAGGCTGTAATGCGAGGTTCGCAGCGCGTACAGGAACAGTGCCATCAGGCAGCCGATTACGTCCGACACAAAAAGAAAGAAGAGGAAGACGCGGGAGCCATTATGCAGCTTCCACAAGCCAACGGCGAGCAAGCCCATCACCAACACTGCAAACAGCCGGAACACGCCGGTAAGTCCACTTGCGTGGTGCATCAGCGTCAGCGCAAGAAACGCGACCGCAGCGCCCAGGAGGAATCCGCTCAGCAGACTAACTCCCGTGGGACGCTTGATCGCCGGAACCACAACCGTAGCAGAGGCCATTACACCACCTCCGCGCGATGCGCCACGCGCAACATCAGGTAAGCAATCACCACCAGAACCGGGACAAGGAAGACTGAGATAGCCGCACCGGCAGCCAGGTCACTGCCCTGGATGCCCTGGGTAAACGCCAGGTTCGGCAGCGTCTGCGTGGAGTCATACGGGCCACCATTGGTCAAAAGATTTACCACGGCCAGATCTGTGAAGGTAAAGACGGTGCCAAAAAGCACAGCCACACCAATAATCGGAGTCATCATCGGCAAGTTGATTTGAAATAGCGTGCGCCAGAATCCCGCGCCATCAATAGCCGCCGCTTCGGGAATTTCCTTTGGTATGGCGCTCTGGCCTGCCAGCAGGATCACCGTGGAAAACGGAATCAGCCGCCAGCAATGCACCAGGATCACCGATGTAATAGCCAGCCCTTCCTGCCCCAGCCACATCGGCGGGGAAAATTTATTCACGAAGCCAAGCCAGATCAGCGCCCAGGTGATCACGCTATAGATGGAATCCAGAATCCACTTCCAGCCGATCGTGCCAAGCGAAACCGGCGCGACCCATGGGAGCAGGATCAGGAAGCGCACGAGTCCGCGGCCGCGAAACGGCTTCTCCAGAGCAATGGCCAGGATGGTCGAACAGACGATCATGACGACCTGCGAGGCCAGCGTGAAGATGATCGAGTTTCTCAGGGCCGCTTTGAAGCTGGGGCTCTGCATGATGCTGCGGAAATTCTCCAGTCCCACAAAATGAAGCTGGCCGCCGCCGATGCGCGCATCGCTGAAGGCATAAAAAATGGCCATGCAGAACGGCGCTGCAATTAGCAACAGAATATAGAACACCGCCGGGCTGAACATGGCAAAGCCCAGCAAGGGGCTCTGCGCTGCTCCCATAGATTTGACCTTGGGCTTGCCTCCCGGTCTTGTCACCGCGCCTACTGCCATGTCACCGCCCTCGCTGCGATCTTCTTTTCCGTAGTGCGGTCAAAAAATTTCAGGTGGTGCTCCGGGACGGCAAAATCATAGGTGACGCCAGCCTCAAAGCTATGCCCGAGCAGCAGGCGCGCAATGACTTTTTTGCCGTCAGTTTTTCCGCCCACCAGAATGCCGGCCAGAATGAACTCCGCTCCGAGATATTCCACGTTCTCCACGCGGAACTTGAACATGATTCTGGCGCTCTCCCTCACGTCTTCTGCCAATCGGAAGTGCTCCGGACGGAAGCCGATAATCATCCCATCGTTCTCGATCAGGTTCATGGGCGGCGATCCAAGGAACGTAGCGACAAATGTGTCGGCGGGATCGTCGTAAACCTCCTTCGGCGTCCCGAGCTGCCGAACCACTCCCTTGTTGAGCACCATGATTCGGTCTCCCATCGCCATGGCTTCAACCTGGTCATGCGTGACATAGATTGTGGTGGTGCCCACGCGCTGATGGAATCGCTCCAGCTCTTCACGAGCAGACATGCGGAGCTTCGCATCAAGGTTTGAGAGCGGCTCGTCCAGAAGGAAGACCGAGGGCTCGCGCACAATGGCGCGCGCCAGGGCTACACGCTGGCGTTCACCGCCGGAAAGCTCGCGGGGCTTGCGCTGCAATAGCCCGCCGATCCCGAGCAAGGATGAGGCCCACTCAACCTTTTCCTTGTGAAGGTTCTTTGGAACATTTTGTGCCTTCAGCGGGAAAGCAATGTTTTTGTAAACGGTGAGGTGCGGATAAAGCGCGTAGCTCTGGAAGACCATGGCGATGCGGCGCTCACGTGGCGTGAGATCGTTCACCATTCTGCCGCCAATGAGAATTTCGCCGGCCGTGGGTGTTTCGAGGCCAGCGATCATCCTGAGAAGAGTCGTTTTCCCGGAGCCTGAGGGCCCCAAGAAAACCAGAAACTCGCCTTCGCGCGTCTCCAGATCGACTTCGTTTACAGCTCCGAGCTCTCCTTCTTTAAATACCTTGGTCAGTTTCCGGGTTTCAACGACGGCCATCAATCCCTCAGGTTAGTGGCCAGTTTGAAAACTGGCCCACTAGCAATATCAGCGTCCCGGCGTGCCGGGACGCTGGCTTTTTAGGCAGGCATTCAATCGCAGTAGCGACGAACTGCCAGCTTATTTGAAACGTTCAAAGATGCGCTTGTATTCGGCTTCCGCAGTTTTAGCTGCATCTTCCGGAGAGGCTTTGCCCTGCGCCACTGTGGCAAACATGGTCGGAATAGTCCAGCTCTTGAACGCCTGGTCAATAGCAGCAGAGCAATAGCCGGGATAGCCGACGTTCGTCGCCCAATCCAGCACATCACCCAGCACTTTGTACTTATCGTTGGGTGTCGCTCGCGGATCATTTGAGATTTCCTTTTGCAGGTTTGGCACTGTGCTTGGGAAGCAGGGGAAGTTATAGAACTGCCCCGCCACAAAGCCATCGTGGAAGTTGTCAATGTAATCGATCAGGAATTGTTGCGCGCCGTCCTTGTTCTCCGCGAACTCCCAGATCACATAGCAATCCATCACGTGCTCAGCAGCGATCCTGCGCACCGGGCCTTTCAATGCATGGCTGATCATAATGTTCTTATCGATCGGCTGATGTTCCCTTTCCGCCTGGCGAGTGATGGAGATGGCGTTCGCCACATAAGAGACTTTGCCTGCCAGCATGGCCTGGTTGTTTGAAGGTGGAGTCCAGGTAAAGACCTCCGGAGTTTCCGATTCCTGGTAGAGCGCCTTCATGAATTTAAGGGCTTCAATCGTGTTCTTGGAGTTGATGGTGACATTGCCGGCTTCATCCTGCTCCGCCCCACCAAACGACCACAACAGAGCGCGCATGGCCATGCTGGTATCGAGCTCTTGTGACAGCCCCAAACCGCACGGATTGCCGAACTTGTCTTTGATCATCTTGGCGCCCTTGCGCAGATCGTCGTATGTGTCCGGGCCGTTCGGGAAGCCGACTTGCGACCACAGGTCCTTGCGCCAGTTGCCCGGATCGGGAGCGTAGGAATCAGAGAATGCGTAATATTTTTTCGTCTTGGGGTTGAAAGTGGATTTTTGCGCCAGATCAATCTTTTTGCCGTGCTTCTTTTCCACTTCCTGATAGACATGGGTCATATCGATGACCTGGTTTTCATAGGCGGCCGGCGGCGAGAGGAACATGAACAGATCATGGCCTTTCTTGGCCTGGGCTTCTGACGCTGCGCGGGTATTCAGGTCCACCAGATTGATGTTGTCTACAACTACATTGGTGTTGTGCTTCTTTCCCCACTCAACCGCAAATTTCTTGTTGAACCATTCATCGAACGCTGGAACAAAGTGGCTCCACTGCAAAATCTTCAGCGTTTTCTGCTGCGCAACGGCCCGTTCAGGAAACAGAAATGCAGGCCCAAGCGCTCCAGCAGCAATGCCGCCGGTCCCGGCAATCTTGATGAAATCTCTTCGACTTACACCCTTGCCCTTCTTTTCATCCTTCATGTTGCCTCCTCAGTTCTTCAACGATTTTTAAATCGCAATAGGATTTGCTCCCGCGCCGAGCCTCAACGTTCTTCCCCAAACCTCTTTACATCTTCAGGAACATCTTTCTTCACTGCCGGACGATTACCCTGCACCATGACGCGGATTTGCTCCACCACGTCAGGATTGGCAAGCGTGGTAACGTCGCCAGTATCCATTTGATTGGATATTGCCGCCAGTACCCGGCGCATGATTTTGCCGGAACGGGTCTTCGGCATGTCCGGAACTACATGGACTTTTTTCGGACGAGCAATTTTGCCGATCTGGTGCTCGATGGCCTTGGTCACAGCGTCAGAAACGGCCCCAGCATTGTGCTGGCCAGGCTTCAACGAGACATAAACTTCCGGCACACGGCCTTTTACTTCATCGACCACGGGAATCACGGCGGCTTCGGCCACTTCACTTACCGTCAGGCAAGCTGACTCCAGCTCTTTGGTGCCAAGGCGATGGCCGGCAACATTGATGACATCGTCCACGCGGCCGAGAATCCTAAAATAGCCATCCGGCGCTTGCACCGCGCCGTCACCGGCAAAGTACGGCCAGTCACGCCAGTCTTTGCTCTTCGGATTTTTGTTGTATTTGCGGTAATACTGCGCAACAAAGCGGTCACGGTCGCCATAGATGGTCTGGAACATTCCCGGCCACGGATTCCGGATACAGATGTTCCCAGCTTTGCCCGATCCGCCTCTTACTTCTTTGCCTTCTTCATCAAAGATCACCGGATAAATTCCCGGCAATGCAGGGCCAGCGCTGCCGGGCTTCATTGGATCGATGGCAGGCTTGGTGCTGCAAATAACTCCGCCAGTCTCCGTTTGCCACCACGTATCGACGATTACAGCTTCGCCTTTGCCTACAACTTCGTGATACCACTTCCAGACTTCAGGCTCAATCGGCTCACCCACGGTGGTCATGTGCTTGAAATGATAGTCATACTTTGCGGGTTCGTCCGGACCGGCCTTGCGCAGCATGCGGATCGCGGTGGGCGAGGTATGGAAAATGTTCACATTCAGCCGTTTGGCTACGCGCCATGGCCGTCCGGCGTCAGGATAGTTCGGCACGCCTTCATAGAGAACACTTGTTGCTGCTAGCGCCAGAGGCCCGTAGACGATGTAAGAATGGCCTGTGATCCAGCCTATATCGGCCATGCACCAGTAAACGTCGGTGGGATGGAGGTCCTGAATATATTTCGTGGTGGCGGCTACGTAAGAGAGATATCCACCCGTTCCGTGCTGGCAGCCCTTGGGACGGCCTGTGGTGCCGCTAGTGTACATCAGGAAAAGCGGAGCTTCTGAAGGCATCGGCACCGGATCGACTACTTTCCCTGCATATTTTTTGAGCACATCTTCGACAAAGAAGTCACGGCCTTCGACCATCGGCGTCTTGGAATTGTATTTCCCCGGCTCGCGGTGCCAGATCAAAACTTTTTCAATGGCGTGCTTTTCGTCCTTGGCGGTTTTTACGGCGATATCGGCCTTCTCTTTATGATCGGTCATTGTGCCGCTACGGTAATAGCCATCAATGGTGACCAGGATTTTGCTGCCTGAATCCGCGGCCCGCATGCCGCAAGCCTCGCCGCTGAATCCGCCAAATACCACGGAATGGATCACCCCCAGCCGCGCACATGCAAGCATGGTGATGGGCAACTCAGGAACTACAGGCATGTGGATGGTGACGCGATCTCCCGCCTTGAGGCCGGCAAAATCGCGCAGCAGCGCCGCCATTTCATTTACCCGGTAATAAAGCTCCTGATAGGTAATAGAAACGGGCGAAACCTCTTCCGGTTCTCCGACAAAGATAAAGGCCGCTTTGTTTCGATACTTTTCCAAATGACGGTCGACGCAGTTGTAGCAGGCATTGAGCTTGCCTCCTGCATACCACTTCCAGAAAGGAGCGTCACTGGTATCAAGCGTGGTGTGCCAATACTGGTCCCAGCTCAAAAGGTCAGCATATTCACGGAAGCATTCGGGAAAGTTTTTTTCGCTGAAGCGTTGATCAACGGCAGGATCGGTCAGATAAGCTTGTCCAGTAAATTTCGAGCTTGGGTAAAAATACTGCTCTTCCTTCCAATGGACGGCGATCTGCGCCTCATTGACTTCTGTCTCTTGCTCTTTTTGATTCATCACGCGAACGTCAGCCATGACCTGGACCTCTAGATTTCTAAATCGAATCGCGCTAACTCGCACCGGCCCGCAGGGGTTTGGGCCGTAACGAACTAACGGGTGGCAACGGCTGCCACCCGCCAGTCCGAAACAGAATTATCCTACACCTACAGGAGCATTCGTGCGCAAGAGGCGCTAAGCATCTATCTGCGGGCCGCTCCGGTTGCAGAAGCAGCCTCAGCCACCTCAGTCCATATCTTCACATTGCGCGTATCATGCAGGGCAACGCTGCCGATCACGAATGTAATAGCCGCAACGATAATGGGGTAGTAGAGACCGTCAAAAGGATTGCCGGTGGCTGCTGGAATCCAAACGCAGACCAGCGGCACCAATCCTCCAAAAACACCATTGCCGATGTGGTATGGCAGAGAAAGAGCGCTATAACGGATTTTTGCCGGGAATGACTCGACCAGGAACGCCGCAATCGGGCCATAAACCATGGTGACGAAAACCACCTGCAAGAAAACCAGCCACATCAGCTTGGTTTTGTCTGCATTGGTGGCTGCGGGAGCAGTAATGGCCTTGCCCGTCGCATCGACGGTTTGAGGCGTAAGC
>JBAVLE010000182.1:0-3610 GCA_049688735.1 Candidatus Angelobacter sp.
GTCGTTTAGTCGCAAATGCTCCTGAACGCTGGGTCAGCAAGGAGAATGCGTTTGAAGCAATAATCTCGCGCGCCCAATTCGAAGAGGCACAGGCATTCCTTGACAACCTGCACCCGACATATACAGATGAGGAACTGCTGAATATCCTGCGGCGACTGCTCAAAAAAAACGGCAAACTTTCGTGGAGCGTACTTAAACAATCGCAATCAGCTCCTGGACCATTCATTTATCAAAAGAGATTTGGCGGGCTTGAAAAGGCGTATGCCGCGATAGGGTACGAACCGGAATACAATTACGCGAGGGTCACAGAACTAAGGCGCTCTCTGCAACAAGCCGAATGGAGCTTGCGGAACAAGCTTGTCGAGCAGCTCAAGGAGAAGGGGGTCGAGGTTTGTGAGCACAGTACCTCAAGAGGGTTGACGCTCAACCGAGAACTGACCGTAGCGATCAGAGCTGCGCATTACAGATATTGGAACAACAAATGGCTTGGGTTTGGCTGGGACTTACGAATCAATTTCCAGAATGGTGTTGAAATACTCGTCGTTGTGTGCCTTGGGAGTGGTGAACAGGAAATTCGGGCGCAGTACATCATCCCTAAGCTAAGTTTGCTTGAGGGCCGCTACTGGTCGGGTGAGGGGAACGAAAGGGTCTTTCTCGAGGCATTTCGATCAGACACGTTGCAACCGCTGATCAATGCGGCCGCACGTCGTTCTATCCAGGTGGTTAATGAAGAAGCAAGTCCTTCATAAAGTGAGTAACTCAAGCATCAGGTCCCAAGGCGAGGCTCTACTCGGTTTGCAAATCAATCTGCGTGTCACCTCAGACCAATTGAAAGAGCTCATTGCTGTCTCGTCAATAATCTTTGCTGATCAGAACTTTATGACCACCCTCGAACTTGAGGGTCTTACGATGATCCCACACTGCCTTTGCAAGGGTGTACAAAGATGACCTTTCCAAGGCCTAAGCGGGACCTCAAGGGAGCACGAAAGCATTTTGGAAGACTGTGGAATGAGTCAGTCGCACTAGAGCAACAACTCAGGCAAACAGCGAGGCCGCTGATCAACGATCTCCTTGATCTTACCTTTGGTGTGACATACATGCAGCGCCTTCTGGGTAACAGTCGGATAAAGCGATATCTTAAGGCGCACCATGGAGCTGTTTTAAACAGAATAGAAAGGCTCCTCGCAGAAGTGAACGATTCACGAGCCGATTTACAGGAGGATGTGATGACGTTGTGGTCTGTTGCGCGCGCAAAAAAGGACTTAGATGAGGTCATCCGCCGGAGTCGCAAGGTCGGTCCTCAAATGATTAAGAGAATTCGTGGACCTGTGGTAGTCGTTGTCTCCATTAGGCGATGGGACGCCATGTTAAGGCGATATCCAGAGCTGGAGGAATTCTTCTGGCAAACGAAGAGGCTGCCTCCGCTCTCGCAAGAACCGGTGGGGAAGGCCATTGCTCCACACCCACGTACTACGGAAGAAGACGCAAAGTACAAATACCGACAAAATAGCCAGCTAGGACCTGACAAGTAATCAACAAGATTAGGGAAGCAATGTGTTTTTCTGCGGGGACGGCCCAACGTGTACGTCTCCTGCTAAAAGTCTTGCAGTTCTCGACACAACTGGGCTAGGGTTTCTCTCGCCGGCTCGCGGCCACCACAAATGGCAGACCCACCGGTCTTATCCCGATCTTCTCCGTCGCATCCGCTTTCATGATGCACCCACCGACAAGACTCTGGTCCTTCTCACCAATCATCTGGTCCTTCTCACCAATCACATGACAATCCCCGCTCTGACCAACAGCATCCTGTCGTGGTGATTGATGGCTCGAACAACAGCGTCATCGCCACCGCTGGGGACTCGAACAATCCTGTTGGCGTGCAAGGTCTGGCAATCAACAAGACCACAAATATGATTTACGCCGTGTCAAGCGCGGAGGTCGATAGGTGGTGGAATTGCAATTATTCTCCTCTGGCTCGCCGTTGCCGGCATTCCAGGAAAGCCACTGCCGACAAACAAAAAAGCCACCGCAGGCAAGCAGCAGCAGGCAGCTGGGGCCGAAACCTCCCGAGAATGGCGTAACTGCAGTAGGCAGCATCGTACCGCTGATAGACAGCGGAGGCCTTCCGAGCGAGGATTCGGATCCAGGCATGGCGCACCCGGATGAAATCGCGCGCACTGCAAACAAAAAGCCAAAACCATCTCCGGACACAAATCTTGGCAGCATTCGGCGGTTCGAGAATACTCCACTGTGGCAGCCAGAGCCTTATCAACCGGAGCACCGACTTCGCCTTCGATGAGCCAAGGCCAGAGAGCAGCTGGCGAGGCTACTGACACCAAAAGCGAACGCGATGCTTTGGACAAGGCGTCACTGGTGTTTGTCAGGAACAATACGGCATCCGCCACGGCTCCTCGACCGCAAGAAAGCAGCCCGCCGATTGACTTGGGAATTAGCCTGGCGCCCGGAACCCGCCTGCGGGCCCGGTTCGAATCGTGCGTCAGCACAGCGGTCCAGACGCCCGTGGTTGCGGTCATCGAATATAACTACGAACAGAATGGCGAAATTGTCGTACCTGCTGGAGCGAAGGCATTTGGGCGCATCGCCGTGTTGTCTGCCGACTTCGGATATCAGATTTGCCGTTTCGGACAGTCCGTCATCAGCGATCACAACCAGATTGGCACGGCTTCGGAAGTCCGATAGGTGAACCTGACTGCCCGAAGATGCGGCAGGCAAGGCGAAATCGGGCAGGATTCGACCTTTGGAGGGGAGTTCATTCGGTGGTGTGGCGGCGCCACCCGCGATTTCTGCTTGCGACATAACTTCTGGCTTCGCTGATGAGTACAAATCCTGATCGGGATGATACTCAGTCTTATTAGATGATTGTTATGGTGCATAACGCCAATCATCTGTTGTCCCACTAAAAAATACCCTGGTTCCCGCGCGGAACCAATTCCCGACGTGTATGAGGAGTCAGCTAGCTAAAAGCCCCCAGGGACGTGTTTGTTGAAGTAAACGCACCATCCTATCCCACGCCGCGCCACGGATTTGTTCTCTCAGCTCTCCACCCCAGAGCATCCATTCGTCTCCGACAAACCGGCATTGTGTTGGATCGAAAAGGCGCACTGAGAGGATGGTGAGCAAGTATTGCGCCCTCGGCCGGTTCTTCTTCTTGGGGGGGAATTGTGCTTTGCTATTCAGAATTTGAAGGACCGGTTCGGGACATTCCTGGCGGAATTCTGCGGAGTTCGCGTTAATCGGTTTAACCTCCGAGCGTCGGGCTGACGGTTCGGGATTCGTCCGTTATTATTGATTTACGGAGCATGGACAGATGCTCTGGGTCGAGGGTGCCTGAGCGGTGTTGGACGATTTGCTTACTGTCCAACTTACTGTCCAATTTGACCCCCAAAATGGATATATTCCGTGGGAAGGGTTGAATCAGGCGAAACCATTGACAGTAAGAATAGACAGTAAAATCAAGGGTTTCCTGCTAACCCGATGAAAACAAGCTGGGGACGTAGTTCAGTTGGTTAGAACGCTGCCCTGTCGCAAACTCCTCCTCTCATTCAGTTCGGAATACCTGATTAATTGCCTATCGGCGAGCGTTTAATTC
>JBAVLE010000183.1:0-46326 GCA_049688735.1 Candidatus Angelobacter sp.
CCCACCAGGCATGAGCCTAGTGTGATAAAGAATGCGATTGTCCTGGCCCTGCTTCCGATGCGCATGGTCGCTGGAGAAATTGTAAAGGAAGCAGAGAGAAATCAGCCGCGGATTTGCGCTGATAACCCAGACCGGCAGGAAGTGTGCTCTAGAAAAGCTTAGGGCGATACGTTGCCGCACCGCCCCTTGAAAGTTAGTGTTCCTTTGTGTCCCTCGTGGTTAAGCTCTAATCATCGCCAGAAGTTGCGGCGGAAAATGATTCCAGCGGCACCTTGGCCGGCTTGAGCTTAACTGCGTCTTTCAGCTTGGGCGCTTTCACGTCCCAAATCAGGCCCACTGCGCGCAAAGCGCAGATGCTGTACCAGTTCAGGTCGATTTCATACCATGCCAAACCGTGACGCGCCGCCTGCGGATGAGCATGATGGTTGTTGTGCCAGCCTTCACCCCATGTCAGCATCGCAACCCAAAAACTATTCTTGGAAGTATCTCCGGTCAGGAAGCGCTGCGATCCCCACATGTGCGTAGCGGAATTTACCAGCCAGGTAAAATGCAGGCCCATTACCGTGCGGAAAAAGATTCCCCAAAGCATTACAGACCAGCCGCCGAAAACCAGCAGGCAGATGCCCAGAACCGTGATCGGTACCCAATGCCACTTGCTGATGAACGTATGGAATTTGTCTTTGCGCAGATCAGGAATATAGGGCAGCAGAGAGGCGGAATGATTGTGCAACGTGCGCCCGGTTATGATCCAGCCCATGTGCGACCAGAAGCCGCCATCGCGCGGCGAATGTGGATCGCCTTCCACGTCAGTATTCTGGTGATGGACGCGGTGCGTCGCCACCCAGAAAAACGGGCCGCCTTCCAGTGCCAGCGTGGCGCAGAAGGTAATGAAATATTCGAACCACTTATACGTCTTAAATCCGCGGTGCGTGAGCAGCCGGTGATAAGCAATGCCAATGCCAAGGCTCCCGGCAAGCCACCACAAAAACAGCGCGATGAAAAAAGCCTTCCAGGTAAACATGAAAAGCGCTGCCACCGCGCCTATATGGAATGCAACCATGAAAAAAGTTGTGAGCTTCCCGATTGGTTCCCGAAAGGTCCTGTCTCGCTTGAAAAAGTTCACGACTTAAGTCTCCTTGATGATTAGTGCGTGTTTATTTGATTCAAGCCTATCAGCGGGGGAAGCGGACGGATTGTAATACTTGTGTAATCGTCGGGTCGGAAGGACAAGGCCGAACGAAATGGGCGCTGTCCTAAAGTTTTGCAAATCTCCGTAGCCTAAGTAGGTGGATGCTGGCCGCGAATGCAAGTGGATGGAACGCCATTTTGCCGGCAAATTGCCGATTCTACACCGCGCCAAATTGAAACTAAGTCACTCGATTTTCTCTGCTGGATTCGGTCTTGCCAGGTTGAAGTTTGCTAACATCTCAATGAATTTCGGCCGGTCAACTTCTCTCATTCTCCACAAGGAAACACCATGAAATGGAGTGTTGCGCTCTCGGCTTGTTGCGTAGTCCTGCTGGCGGCAAACATCGCCCTGCTTCGCCACAATCGGCAATTAAAAGCGCAGATTTCTTTGCCGCCACCTTCTCTGGAGGCCGCTGTCGGCGCGCAGGTAATTGACTTAAAGGGCTTTGATCCCGCAGGCAAACCGGTTGAGGTGCTCTACGGACAAGACCCCCGAAAAGTCCTGGTTCTGGTTTTTTCTCCAACATGCCCTTTCTGCGATCAAAACTGGCCAAAGTGGGGACAGGTAATTTCGTCTCTGGACCGCTCGGTGGTGCGTCCGGTAGGCGTGGATGTAACCTCGATTGCGACGCCCCGTTTATTTTGCAGCATCAGCTCTCAGGGCTGCCGGTTTTTGTAAAGCTTGATCCCCGCGCAAAGGTGAATTACCGCTTTCAACTGACGCCGCAGACCATCCTGGTTGATCGCTCCGGAAAAGTGGAGAAGGTTTGGACGGGCGTGCTGAATGATTCCGCAGTGGCTGACCTGGAACTGCGTATGGGCGGCAGCAAGACGGCCTGGAATGCTCAGGGTCATTCATCCATCCGGTGATTTGAGTTGCGGTTTTTTAGTAAAACGCCGCGCTGCCGGCCATCTCTCTCATCGCGTCCAGTATGTAAGTCCGTGCGGGAGCGCCGGGCGCCAGTGCGTCCAAAGGAAGCGTGGCGGAAAAGTGTGGAGAGCTGCGCTGGAATCTTACTTCAAGGAATTCGCCGTTATCGCCCCGGCTGAGAGAAGTCATGGTGTTGGCGATTTCTCTTTGGCTTTCTGTCTTTGTGGTGATCATCACAGACGGCAAGCGCTCGAATTGCCATCCTGGTCGCTCAATTTCCGCTTTGCGGCTGCTGCGCGCAAACCAGCGAAAATTCTGCATTGCCAGAGAGAAGGTGGGAGGAAAATCCAGATCGGCCTGGAAAGTAATTACCTCACGCGGGCTGGCGATTTTATGGATCAGCCATTGCACCGGAGTTTCCTGCCTTCGCATTTCCACAAGCACCCATGCGCTACGAAAGACACCGCAGGTGAGCCGCAACGGCACGCGAAAGCGGGATGCCGCCGTCCAGGAAATGCCGACCACATGGCCACGTCCGGCCAATGACGCCTGAATCCAGCGCAGAATTTCTCTGGCCTTCTCACGCTTCCGGCGCAATGAAACTGTATACCACGTGGTAAACAGCGCGATAGACGCGACTCCTGTGACAAATAAGATGGCCATTCGGGGAGTAAGATGCTTTTCCACAGGCCCTTAGATGCCAGGAAATGAGCACCTTCCAGCCGATTTTGAGTAGCGGCAGTTCTGTTTTGGGAACGGCAGGGCCGCTACAAGCCGCGGTAAATGCCGCCGTCTGCCAAAATGGTTTGACCCGTCACGTAAGACGCTCGTTCCGAGGCCAGCCACACTATAACGTCTGCAATTTCTGTAGGATTGCCCAGCCTTTTGACCGGCGTTTCCTCAGCCCAGCTGTCGCATATTTCCTGGGCTGAGCGGCCGACAGCCAAGGCGCGGACCTGCGCTAATTCCTGCAAGCGATCTGTTGCCGTATAGCCTGGCGCAACGTTATTGACCAGAATTCCGTCTTTGCCGAACTCATTGGAAAGGCTCTTCACCAGTCCCACTACGGCCGCACGCACGGAATTTGAGAGCACCAGATCAGTGATGGGCTGCTTTACGGAAATCGAAGTAATGGTGATAATCCGGCCCCACCGATGCCGTTGCATGTAGGGAATGACCGCCTTGGCCAGATGCACCGTGCTCATCAGATTGAGGTCAAAGGCTTTGTGCCATTCGTCGGCAGAAATCGAAAGAAAATTCTTGGCCGGAGGACCGCCCGCATTGGCCACGCATACATCGATCCGGCCAAACCGCTTTGCCACTTGTTCTGTAAAGCGCTGGACTGCGGTGGCATCGGTCACATCCAGAGCTTCAGCGTAAACTTCCGCGCCGGTCTGGCTGCGGACTTTGTCGGCGGCTTCGACAAGGGTCTTTTCTGTGCGAGCGCACATTGCAACCTGTGCTCCTTCGCGGGCAAAAGCCTGGGCCGTTGCCAGCCCAATGCCTTGGCTCGATGCGGCTACGATTACTCCCCGGCCTTTCAGTCCAAGATCCATGATTTATTTTCCTCTGTCTTCGTTATTGATTTGCGGCCAAGGCTTCAATTGCTGATCGCCACAATCCTTTTGCTCGCGCTTATTGTTGTTTGGCCGGTAGTGGTCCAATGTAGACTTGTGCGGGCGCGCCGGCCTTGATGTTGTTCTTTTCAAAGCAGACTTTGATCCGGCGGCGCAGCTCCCGTGCCACGCTGTACTGCTTGCCGGGACGGACCTTGACCAGCATGAGATAGTCGACCTCATTGCCTCGTACCCGCTCAATGCCGGGAACCTGAGGTTCCGCGACTATATCGTTCTTAAAGGCCGGATCGTTATAAAACTCTTTTGCCGCCTCTTGCAGCAGTTCCACCACGTGATCGCTGTTTTCACTGTAATCGGCCGCCACGTGGAGGGTTACCTGGGACCAATCACGCGTCATGTTGCTGACGATTTGAATTGCGCTGTTGGGCACAATATGCAGGGTTCCGTCGCTATCACGCATCGTAGTTCGGCGCATTGTGATTTCTTCCACCGCTCCGGTCACGCCAGCCGCGCGGATTGTATCGCCCACCTCAAATTGATCTTCAATGAGGATAAAGAACCCGTTTATTACGTCTTTCACCAGCGTCTGGGCGCCAAATCCGATGGCAAGCCCTGCAATGCCTGCGCTGGCAAGCAGTGGTTCAATGTTGATTGAAAAGACGTCTTTCAGAAGCGTCATGCCGGCGAAGAACACAATCAAGAAGACGCCCACGCTGCGGACCACTCCCGTAATAGTGCGGACCTGTTGTGCCCGGACCTGCCCATGAGAGCTTTTTTCGGCGAGCGCTACCAGCTTGCGGGTAATTAATCCTAGCAGGCGCACAAAAATAAACGCCATAACCAGGATTACCAGTAACTTAGGAGCGCGATCGCGGGTCCATGCGACCAGGTAGTTGTGCCACTCGTGCCAGATGTTACTGAATTTTTCTTCCATGCTGATTAATTCTGGATTATAGCCGAGGGAATCTGTCCTATAATGCCGCCAATATTTTTTGCGGTGGGGGCATTATGGGGCTTAAACCTGCTTTGCTCGTAGGGTTGTGCCTGTATTTTTCAGTAACTGCTGCTGACGCCGGCGGTTCAGTAGCCGGGCCGGGAGCACAGATCAATATTCCGAACATCAACCCTAACGTGGAGCGGCGATTTGAACTGCTGCGGCAGAAAGAAGCAAACGAACGGATGCACCATGAAAATAGCAATGACATGCAGAAGATGGTGTCTTTGGCGGCCGAACTAAAGCAATATGCTGACGCCGCCGATGGATCATCGCTGCCGCGTGAAGCTGTGCACAAGGCAAATGAGTTGGAGAAGCTGGCCAGAAGAGTTCGCCATCGCCTGAACGACAGTATGCTCATGGGCGGAGCACATTGATCTGCATCCTGCCCGATATCAGGACATGGTTCACTTATAATCGCGGCTAAGTCTTAAAATCCTGAATGAGGTCACTCTGTGTTTGGAAAAATAATCAGGGCCACTATTTTTGCCATGATTTGCGGCACGCTGTTAGCAGCAAGCCCTGCGACCAACAATCCGCAGGTCGAAACGAGGCAAGACCCTTCGCAAAAAGAAATGCAGGACCGGATGGCGCGTGAAGCCAACAAGAAAAGGCAGCAGGATATTCGCAATGATACCGATAAGCTTTTTCAGCTTGCCACTGAGTTGAAAGCCGCCGTCGACAAGAGCAATGAAAATCTATTGTCGCTTGAAGTAGTTCGCAAAGCTGAAGACGTTGAGAAGCTGGCGAAAAAAGTGAAAGAGAAGATGAAAGAGTCTGTAGGACAACCGGTAAAGCAGGAACTGCCGACGCCTCCTCCGCCCTTCCAGCATTGATACCTTTTGAAAACGAAGAAGCCCGCCGATTGTCGGCGGGCTTGTTATTTCGGTTAAGCGCTTCAGGCAGCGGCCCTGGCGGCATGGGAATCCTTCTCCGTTCCGATTCGCATGGCATAGAAAGACCGCAACACAAAGACCACTGACACCAGGAAGAACAGAGCAGCCAGGACAGTCGTGAGCATGCTGCCGTTCTCCGCGGTCATCTTCACTGCCAACTCCACGGCTAAAAGGCCGAAAAGCGTCGTGAATTTGATAATCGGGTTCAGCGCCACGGAAGATGTGTCCTTAAACGGATCACCCACTGTGTCTCCTACTACGGTAGCGTCGTGCAGCGGGGTGCCTTTCATCTTCAGCTCCACTTCCACGACTTTCTTGGCGTTGTCCCAGGCGCCGCCGGCGTTAGCCATAAAGATGGCCTGGTAGAGACCAAAGACCGCAATGGAAATCAGGTAGCCGATAAAGAAAAACGGCTCAATGAAGGCAAAAGCCAGCGTGGCGAAGAACACAGTCAAAAAGATATTGAACATGCCCTTCTGCGCGTACTTGGTGCAGATCTCCACCACTTTTTTGCTGTCTTCAACGGATGCTTTTTCCACGCCCTCAAGCTTGATGTTCTTCTTAATGAATTCCACCGCGCGGTATGCGCCGGTGGTAACCGCCTGCGTGGAAGCGCCCGTAAACCAATAAATGATGGCGCCACCGGTGATCAGGCCCAGAACAAATGGCGCATGAAGGAGTGATAGATAGTCCGTGTGCCGCGTGAGCCCGTCTGTGAGGGACATCATAATGGCAAAAATCATGGTAGTCGCGCCCACCACAGCCGTCCCGATCAACACCGGCTTGGCTGTGGCTTTGAAGGTATTGCCCGCGCCGTCATTCTCCTCCAGTAAATCCTTGGCCCGAGCAAACTTGACGTCGAAGCCAAAGTCTTTCTTGAGTTCCGCCTGTATGTTGGGGACTTGCTCAATCAGCGAGAGTTCATAAACGGATTGTGCGTTGTCAGTGACCGGACCGTAGGAATCCACGGCAATGGTTACCGGTCCCATGCCGAGGAAGCCAAACGCAACCAGGCCAAAGGCAAAGACCGCGGGCGCCAGCATGAGCGGGGTCCCGTGATACATAGCGCCAAGGCCGTAGTTACTGATGTAAAAACCAATCGCCATCAGGGCGACGATGCTGATTCCCAACCAATAAGCGGAGAAGTTGCCGGCGACCAAACCGGAAAGAATGTTCAGTGATGCCCCACCCTCCTCCGACGACGTGACTACTTCTTTCACGTGAGCTGAACTCGTTGATGTAAACACTTTGACCAGTTCGGGGATGATAGCTCCGGCAAGCGTGCCGCAGGAGATGATGGCGGCAAGCTTCCACCATAGAGTATCGTTTCCACCCAGCTCGGGAATTATCATCTTAGAAACGATGAACGTAAGGACAATCGAGACAATTGAAGTGAGCCAAACAAGAGATGTCAGGGGCGCTTCAAAGTTCATTACGTCAGATGTGCCGTACTTTGCCTTGGCGAAAGCTTCATTGGCAAAATAAGAAACCGAGCTTGATACCAGCATCATGATGCGCATGACAAAGATCCAGACCAGCAACTGGACCTGCACCTTGGGATCATGGACGCCCAGGAGAATGAAAGTGATGAGGGCCACGCCGGTCACGCCGTACGTCTCAAACCCATCAGCGCTGGGGCCAACGGAATCGCCGGCATTGTCGCCGGTACAATCGGCGATTACGCCGGGATTGCGGGCGTCATCTTCTTTGATCTTGAAGACAATCTTCATCAAATCGGAACCGATGTCGGCGATCTTGGTGAAGATGCCGCCGGCAATACGCAGGGCCGCCGCTCCCAGCGATTCACCGATCGCGAAGCCGATGAAGCATGCTCCGGCCAGGCTTCCCGGGATGAAGAGCAGAATGCAGAGCATGATCAGTAATTCAACGCTGATCAGCATCATGCCGATGCTCATTCCGGCCTTCAACGGAATGGCGTAAATTGGATACGGCTTACCACGAAGGCCGGCAAACGCTGTGCGCGAGTTGGCAAATGTGTTCACGCGAATGCCGAACCAGGCCACGCCATAGCTACCGGCAATTCCCACCAGGCTGAACAGCAGGATAATAATGACCCTGGACGCGTCGTTGTGCTGGAGGACGCCAAAGTAAAGAACAATCACAACCGCGATGAATGCTTCCAGGATCAGAATGAATTTGCCCTGCGTCACCAGATAGGTCTTGCAGGTTTCATAGATCAGCTCGGAAATCTCTTTCATGGCGCGATGGACTGGCGCATTTTTCAGCTGCATGTAGATGGTCAACCCGAAGAGCAGACCCAGTCCGCAAAAGATCAACCCGATACTCAGAAGGTTATAGCCGTTGATGGAATCATTCATGAAAGAAACGCTCTTCATGTCCGGCAGCTTGAGATTAGCCTCTCCTGCAGCTTCCGATACGGGTGCTGCAGGAGCAGTCTCCTGAGTTGCTGTGCCAGTCTGCGGGTTCACGGCAGCTGCGACCTGCGAAGCTGGTGGCACGGCCTGCCCTTGCTGGGCAAATGCCACAGGAATGGCGAATGCTAGAACGGCCAACACGGCCACCAGCGCCAGAATCCGGCGACGGGGCCCCCAAAACGCGCGTTTTTCGCGTGATGGGGCAGTCGAGCGGATTACGCGGCCCATCAGGCCCGTTGTGAGCCAGGTGTGCATATGTAAATCCTCCAAGATCTAAGTAAATGTGGACTTTAGTCGATTCACTGCGCTTTACTGGCAATTCCCGAAACGCGCTTCCACATCAAGAACAAGTGGTTTGAGGTTTGGCCGCGTTGGAATCATTGGCTGGCCCCTGCAGAAATCCTACTTTCCGCTTTTGGCCAGTCCAGTAAAAACTCGATTTTATAACATGTTAGGGAAAGAAGATCAATTGCGCAAGGTGCTAGCAGTGCTCTCTCATTTTGTGAGAGCATCGGGGGCAAGCGAAGACGACACGCTCAGGATCAGAGGGCAAATTCAACCTTCGTTAGGTAATCTGCCCCGTGTCGCGGTCGTGAGTCGCGCGTTGCTTTATAGTCGGTGAATCTCTGTTGAAATCCTCACCGAAGAGAAAGCAACGGATGCCCTAATGCGGCCTGTACGAAAGTTGCTCCCACGGCCACGCTCACAGCCAGGGCCACCGCACCAGCGGCCATGCGCCGATACTTGACCGGCAGGACCGGTGACATTTGCGACAGGACATAGGCAAACAGCGGCACAATCTGAATAGCGTGAATGGCGATGAAGTGGGCGATGCGTAGATCGCCGCCAATGACGCTCCAATTCACAAAAGGAAGCCCAGGGCCGCCGTCGGCGGTGCCAACCGTGTGCGAACCGCGCGCCAGCATATATCCACCGATGGCGTTGCCGGCGAGGAAAATGACGATGCTGTATCGAACCGCCGAAACCATCGGCCAATCGATTCGGTCCGTCTGTACGCGATCGGCACAGAACAGCGCCAGCATCCAGCACACTATTGCCGTGTTCACCATGACCATGCTGTTGGTCATCTGGGCAAGGGAATTGTCTAGTAGCGATTGTCCTGAAAGGTGGTAAGCGCTGCGCCATGCCTGCGCTGCCAGGCTCATGATTTCGAACGCAACGCTTATGGCAATTGCGCGACGTGCAAGCGTGAGCTGCCATTTGGGTATCCGCAAGGCCAGCAAGAACAAACTTATGGTGGAAGCGAAGGTCGAAAAAGACATGGAGAACTTAATAGGCTTGATCCAGGGGTTTACTACTACGGTCCCCTCTGGGACCAGGAAAGCCAATGTTGCGAAGACTGGGATGACCAGCAGGAGTACCCATCCCAAGCGAGAGAGTACCGGGTCAGTGGCATCCAGTTCACGGAAGAATGCGCGGGCGGACGAAGGCGACAGAGTTTGCACAACTGCCCGCATGAATCCTTCCAGATAATCTCGTACGCCAGGAGTCACAATGGTTAAAGCCGGCGCCTCTGACCATTCCCTGATTTGCCTCGCGCTTGGTTGCTGCGTGAATCTGTTTTCCCGGAGATCTTTCATCGCCCTTATTCCTTCCGTCGAGTTGATTCAGGCGGGATTTTTGGGCGAACGTCTCCCCGCGCATCCGCAAGGTAATTGCGGCGCGAAAAGCCGGCCCTGTATCCCACTTGCTACATGGCGGCTGGAAATGTTGATGGGTAGAAAAAGGCAGGGTTATGCTGAACGCTTCCACAGCAGCAGCCGTGGCGCGTTCTGGCTTTGCACACGAATCCCTGAACTCTTAAGTGCCCTATACAACCAGCCTGCGTAGCCTGATTGCCCGGAGCGGGAACTTTGAATGATATAGGCCCTTCCTATGGTTCAGGCCGAGGCCCGTACGTGACTAAAGTAATCCGCCGAACGAGGTTAGAATGAGGCGGCTGGATTAGAGGACAGTTGGAAAGAAATTAGAACTTCTCAGAATCAGTGACTTTCTTGATGCAAGCCATAGTTTTGAACTATGAAATTAATTTCAAATCGTAAATGGCAGGAATAGGAGAAAGATATTGCCGGCTGCTCATGCTGAAATAAGAGGCATAGCTTTCAATTATGGCAGCACCCGTTCTCCAGCTTTCGATTTGCACCGCCGTCCTAAAGCGCTGAGCCTTGCAAGTTCTGCCCAGGCCGTGGGCGACGGTGCAACCACAAAGTCGTTATTGAAGCTCGATATCGCCCGAGCCAGTGTGAATATCCAGCAGCACGCCGCCATTCCCCACCTTGCCTTGAATATGGTTCTTGGCCAGCGTGCCTTGAGTTGTGACCTGGTGGTTATTGAACCGCAGCGTCCCTGAAGAAGTGCGGGCATCAACATTAAAAGATGCCTGCGTAGGGACTCTCAGCGTAATGTTGCCGGAGCCTGCGCCCAGCCGCCAGTCAGAGGTCGGCTCACCGTCAGCCTGGATATCGCCGCTGCCAGCATCGGCGCGCAGACCGCCTTTTACCCCGTGCAGCCTGATGTTGCCGGACCCTGTCTGTGCCTTTACGCTTCCGCCCGCGCTCTGCCGGACGTCAACGTCGCCGCTGCCGGTGTTGACGAATACGTCCCCAGCAACATCTTCAGCGTGAATGTTGCCGCTCCCGGTGTCAGCATACAAAATGCCTTTGATTGAATTGATCTTCAAATCTCCAGAGCCGGAACTCACCCGCGTTTCGCCAGAGATGCGATCCACCGTCACATTGCCGGAGCCGGTTTTAGCCGTCATGGGCAGTTGCAGGCCGCTGATGGTCTGATCGCCTGAGCCCGTGTGCGACGTAAGCCGCGTCTGCGCCGGAACAGTAACGTCGTAATCAATGGAAATGTTTCTCGCGAGATCGCGGTCTTCAAACCTGCCGATATGAATGATGTTGCCCGTTTGCACGATTGGCGGATTCTGTTCAATCTTATGAATCCGTTCGTCGATGTTGCCGCTACCAAATAACCATGAAGTGCCGTTATTGCCATGGAGTTTGGCCGTGACCACTACCGTTCCCGCTCCGCCCTGATGAACAGTGATATTGCCCGAGCCGGAATTTACTTCCAATTCCACTGTTCCGCTCACTTGCAGGGTACGTTCAAAATGTCCGGTTGTGGCAGCATTCAGCGGAAGCACCGCCAACAGCGACACAAAAACCCCTAAACCCAGAAATTTCATTGATTTCATATTCGCCCTCCAATTTCAAATTGAGGTTATTGCAGGATGACCTGCTGGCCTTCATTCAGGCCGGAAAGTAATTCGGTCCTGGACCCGTTGGAGATTCCCACAGTTACAGCCACTTTTTTGCGTCCATCTTTGGCGCTGGGCTCGGGAAGCTCGATGGAAGCCTTGCGGTCTTTGTCGTATATCAGCGCGCCTTCGGGAACCATAAGAATTCCCTTATGCTCTTCCAGCAGGATCTCGGCATTGGCTGTCATTTGCGACTTCAACTCGCCCTTGGAGTTATCAATGGAAACCCGCACTTCAAACGTGGTTACATTGTCCTTTTCCACGCCCATGGGGGATATTTTGGTTACTTTGCCGGTAAATGTGCGGTCTTTGTATGACTCAACCTTGATGCGCGCGATTTGACCGATATAAACCTTGCCAATATCTGACTCGTCGACTTTTCCTTTAACGTAAACTTCGCGCGTGTCGCCCAGCGTCATAACCAGAGTGGCGGAAGATCCCAGGACCAGGATGGAGCTTACGGCCGTGCCAACTTCGACATCGCGGGAAAGCACCACGCCATCAATAGGCGAGACTATGGTTGAGTTCTGGTACTCTCTTTCAATCTGCGCAAGCAGGGCGCGGGCTTGTGCGACCTGCGCTTCCGCTTGTTTCACCTTTGATGTGGCGGTGATCACGTTTGCTTTGCCCAACTGTTGCTTGTTAACAGCTAATTCATAGTTCTTTTGGGCGTCGTCCAGCGCCGACTCAGACACCACGCCGTCCTTAGCCATCTGCTGTGCGCGCTCATAAGCTCGCTTCAACATGGGAAGGTCTGGCCCTTCAGCATCCACCTTGGCGCGCTCAAGATCGGCTTCTGCCGCTCGTGCCGCAGCCTCAGACGCCTGCAATGACGCTTTCTGCTGGTTTACCTGAGCCAGGATCTCTTCTTTATCCAACTCCGCCAATACCTGATCTTTTTTGACCTTCTCTCCGTAATCGACCAGCAGCTTTTGCACAATCCCGCTTGCTTTGGATTTTACTTCCACATTGGTAATGGGCTCAATTTTCCCCGTAGCCACTACACTCTTTGCAAGGTCGCCGCGTTCTACCTTAGCTAGTTTTGAAGGGTCAATCTTGGTGCTGCCGCGCGTTGCCGCCACTAGCACCACAACAATCACGACGAGCAGCGCGAACGCGCTCAATATATAAATGGCCCGTTTGCTCTTTTTTTTGCCATTTGCCATAGGAATGACCCTCTTTAAAATATGCCACTGGTAAATACGTCAGGTAAAAGAAAGAAGTTCCCGAAAAGACACACTTATTCTGTGACAATCAATAGCCTTAGACCGGAAATCGGGGTAAAAGGAAGCAAACTTCCTGGCCATGTGCTACTTGCGGCCTAAGGCTCCAACCGTAATTTCACGCCCAAGTTAATCTGTGATCAATCTCGGCGTATATCCGCTAATTTTCTCTCTAATGACTACGTTTTTTGGATCGTTACTTTGCGTTTGCCAATACAAGAACGCCGATCTAAACATTCCTTGCTCGCCGATTTGACTTACCACCTGCCGACCAAAACTCCGCCCCCCTTGTCCTTTTGCACTTTCTGCCTGAGGGCACCCTCAGTATATGATTGAAGGCCATGGTCACCCTGGTCCTCCTCAGGGTCATTTTGGTGGTTCTTCTTGTGGCAGCGAACGCCTTTTTCGTTGCTGCTGAATTTGCCATGGTCAGCGTCCGGGATACGCGCATCCAGCAACTAATCGACCAGCGCCGCATTGGCGCACGTACTGTTCGCAAAATCCAGCAGCACCTCGACGAATTCCTTCCGGCCGTCCAATTTGGCGTCACCTTGGCCAGCCTAGGCTTGGGCTGGGTCGGTGAAGGGACGCTTGCCGCGATGATTGCTCCGTGGCTCGGCAACATTCCTTACGCCCGTGTCTATGCTCACGGACTCGCCGCAACGCTGGCTTTCCTGGTTATCACGTACTTGCTCATCATTCTTGGCGAACTTGTTCCCAAATCGCTGGCTCTGGAACGCGCCGAGCGCGTGGCTCTTGCCGTCGCCGGTCCCATGGACGTCTTCATGACCATCTCTCATCCTTTCCTGATGCTCATGAACCGCTCCGCCAACCTTGTTCTGCGTGGCTTTGGATCACGGCTCCGTCGCGATGGCGGCGCTCACTCCGCCGACGAACTAAAGCTGATCGTTACTGCCAGCCGACGCCTCGGCCTGCTGCCTGACGCTGAAGAAGAAATGATCCACAACGCACTTGAACTCGGCAATGTTACCGTGCGGGAGATCATGGTTCCTCGGCATAAAATCTTCTCTCTCCCGGCTGACATGCCGCTCGATGAAGCCATGGCCAAGGTCGTGGACGAGCAACACTCCCGCGTTCCGGTTTACGACTCAGATAAAGGCCGTGAAAACATCGTCGGCCTGCTCTATTCCAAAGACCTTTCCCGCATCATGCAGATCCGTCTTTCCGCGGGTGACGCTTTTGCCCAGCGCTCCGGCGACCTCAAGGTTCGCCACATCATGCGTGAAGTGCTCTTCGTTCCGGAAAGCAAAACCCTCGATGATCTCCTGGTCGAATTTCAAAAACGCAAGCGCCACCTCGCCGTCGTGGTCGATGAATTTGGCTCCATCAGCGGCTTAGTTACCGTGGAAGACGTGCTGGAGCAAATCGTCGGCGAACTGGAAGATGAATTTGATATCGCCCAGCGTCCAGCTGTCGCACTGGCCGGCGCCGTGGTGCTTGATGGCGGTTTCAACCTGCGTGACCTTGAAACCCAATATGACATCGCGTTGCCGCGAGAAGAAGGCTTTGAAACGCTGGCCGGCTTCGTGATGTCGCAACTCGGCAAAATCCCCAAAGGCGGTGAACGCTTCGATTTTGACACCCGCCGTTACACCGTCCTCCAGATGGAAGGCCACCGCATCGCCCGCGTAAAAATCGAAAGCCTCAATCCGCCCGCGCCACTCGAACAGGCGACCTAGTTTTCTGCAATCCCGTTCCGTGCTTCGCCATTGCTTCGCTCATTAACATACGGTAAGATATCCTATCCACCACAAAATGTTACTGTATCTGTTCTCATTGAGGAGTCACTGAATGCCACCAATCACACTCACAGACAAGGAGCGCGCCATGATGTTGGGAATGGCCACCGCTGCGCTCCAGCACGCTTATGCGCCGTATTCCAAGTTCCGGGTCGGAGCCACCGTCATTACTGACGACGGCCACCTCTATACCGGAAGCAACGTTGAAAATGCTTCTTATGGCCTGACCATCTGCGCCGAGCGTGCGGCCATTTTCAATGCCGTGCATCAAGTCCAGGGCAAGCTCAAGCTGAAGGGAATTGCCGTTGTCACGGAAAATGACGTGCCTTGCGCTCCCTGCGGCGCTTGCCGCCAGGTGATTGCGGAATTCGGCGCAAATACGGCTGTCGTCTTTCGCGGCCAGACCGACTACATGGAGATGAACATCGCGGACATGCTGCCGGAAACGTTTCGCCTGACCTGATAATTTGCAGCTCAGAAAAAATGTTTCATTGTGCGAGACAAGTGGCAGGGCACGGTTTTAATCGTGCATAACGGCTGCTTTACAAAAAGCAAATCTCACCACGAATTAACGGATGACACGGGTTGCAAATTCAAAATTGTCCTTTTGAACTTTTTGGATCCGTGAAAATCAGTGTTATCAGTGTTATCAGCGGTGAGGTTTTGGTTTTTTTCAGGAAAATCATGCTAGTCACAGACCTGATCCGCCGTAAGCGTGATGGCGTTGAGCTGCAGCGCAATGAAATCGAGTTTCTCGTCAACGGCTACACCCGTGACGAGATTCCCGATTACCAGATGTCCGCCTGGCTGATGGCCGTGCTGCTGCGTGGGATGACGCGCGCTGACCTGGCGGCACTGACAGAAACCATGCTCAACTCCGGCCAGGTGCTCGAATTTTCCGAGCTTCCGGCGGCAAAGATCGACAAGCATTCCACCGGCGGCGTCGGCGACAAAACATCTTTAATCATTGCACCGATCGTTGCGGCCGCAGGCTTGTATGTGCCGATGATCAGCGGGCGCGGCTTGGGCCATACCGGCGGCACGCTGGACAAGCTGGAATCCATTCCCGGCTTCAACGTGAATCTTTCCGTTGCCGATTTTCGCCGCGTGCTGGCTGAATGTGGAGCAGGGCTGATCGGCCAGACCGCCGAGATCGCTCCCGCGGACAAGAAGCTTTACGCGCTGCGTGACGTAACCGGCACTGTCGAGAGTCCGTACCTGATTTGCGCTTCCATCATGAGCAAAAAGCTCGCCGAAGGCATTGACGCTCTTGTCCTGGACGTAAAGACCGGCAGCGGCGCATTTATGAAGTCAGAAAAAGACGCGGTCTTTTTGGCCGAACTGATGGTGGAAACCGGCCAGCGCCTGGGCAAACGCGTTTCTGCTCTCATCACTGACATTGACCAGCCTCTGGGCCGAGCGGTGGGAAATGCGCTTGAAGTTGCGGAATGTATAGAAGTTCTGAACGGCCAGGGCCCCGACGATCTGCGCGAACTTAGCGTGGTGCTCTGCGCCTCAATGTTTCTTCTGGGCAAGCGCGTCCGCAGCGTTGCTGAAGGCAGGCAGCTGGCTGAGCAGATGATCGCCACCGGCAAAGCCCGCGAAAAGTTTCGCGAGATGGTTCGCCTTCAGGGCGGAAATGCCAAGGTGATGGATGATCCCGATCTTCTGCCGCAGGCTAAGCACAAAGCCGAAGTCAAAAGCCCCGCTTCTGGTTTCATCACCGCCATCATGTGCGAGCAGATCGGTACCGCAGGAGTGCTTTTGGGAGGCGGCCGCGCGCGGAAAGAAGATTCCGTCGACCCCGCAGTCGGAATCATCGTTCACAAGAAAGTTGGCGATGCCGTTTCCGCCGGCGAAGCGCTCTGCACCGTTCATTACAACTCCGCCGAGCGATTCGCCAGCGCCGCTCCGCTGATCGAAAAGAGCTATGCAATTGCCCCCACTGCGCTGTTACAAAAGCGGCAACTGGTTCATCGTGTTATCGGAGACGCTGAATAATATTTCACCCCTGCGCCACGTCCTTGGCGATCAGTGGCACCACTTCGCGCAGCAGCGCTTTGAACTGTCCGGAAATTTTCGTCCCGATCTCCAGCACTTCTTTATGGTTGATGGGCGCGTCGGTCATTCCCGCAGCCATGTTGGTCACGCACGAAACCGCCAGCACTTTCATTCCCATTTGTCGCGCAACAATCACTTCCGGCACCGTGGACATTCCCACCAGGTCCGCGCCAATCGTCCGCAGAAAACGTATCTCCGCCGGCGTTTCATAGCTCGGCCCCAGCATGGCTGCGTACACGCCCTCACCCACTGAAATCCCCAGCCGCTTGCCGGCATCCATCGCCATCCGTCGATAATCCCGCGAATATGCTTCGCTCATGTCGATAAAACGCAACCCGAGATTCGGGTCTTCTGGTCCCACCAGCGGGTTCTGCCCTTGCAGATTGATGTGGTCGCGGATAGCCACCAGCCGCCCTTGTCCGTACTCAGGGTTGATGCCGCCGGCTGCGTTCGTCAGGATTGCGGCGCGCACTCCCATGCGCGAAAACACTCGCATGGGAAACACCACGCTTCGCACCGGATAACCTTCATAAAGATGCACGCGTCCTTGCATCACCACTACAGGGCATTCGCCAATGTTGCCCATCACCAGTTGGCCTGCGTGTCCCACAGCAGTGGAGCGCGCAAAATGGGGGATATCGTTGTAGCTGATGCGGACAGACTCCGTCATCTCGTCGGCAAATCCTCCCAGCCCCGACCCCAGCACAATGGCTACCGTTGGTTTGATCGGACTCTTTGAGAAGATATGCTTGGCTGCAAATTCCGCCTGCGTAAAATCGTCGCTGATGCTCATCGTTGTTCGCGCAAAAAATATGGGTCGCGCAAATCCTTTCCATCGCCAGCGCAGGTTGAGCGCCGTACGGAACTCAAATTGTAATGCTATAGTTCCGTCCATGTTAGTCTCGCGCTCGTTTAAAACTCTGCGCATCTGTCTGCTGGCAGTTTTTATTGCGAATTATGCTCCTTCTGCGTGGCCGCAGAAGAAGAAGGCGCCCGCAGCGTCAGCGGAGCAAGAGACCGCACGATATTTTGAGTCAATCCGCAACCAGCCACTGCTCCTGCACCTCTTCCTGCAGCAGATGCCCAAGGGCGGCGATCTTCATAACCATCTTTCCGGTGCAGTCTATGCGGAGAGCTTTATCAAGTTTGCAGTTGAAGATGGCTTATGCGTCGATCGCGCCGCTCTCGCGCTCACGCAGCCGCCATGCGATCCCGCCAGCGGCAAACCTCCCGCGGGCGCGGCCCTGCAGGACAGCACGCTCTATAGCCATTTGCTGGACGCGCTCTCCATGCGGCAATTCATTCCCGGCGCTGAATCCGGCCATGATCATTTCTTTGCCACCTTCAGTAAGTTCAGCGCTGCCGCCAACAACCACACCGCTGAAATGCTGGCGGAAGCGCGGTCCCGCGCTGCTGAAGGCAATCTGCAATATATGGAGCTGATGTTCAACCCTGATGGGGGAGCCGCAGCTCACCTTGGGTTGTCTCTCGGATGGAATGACGATCTCAGAAAATTGCGCGAGCAGCTTTTGTCCGGCGGACTGCCCAAGATTGTCGCCGATGCCAGCAAATTCCTAGACGATACCGAAAGGAAAGAGCAGGAAGAACTCCGCTGCGGCCAGCCCCAAGCCGATCATGGATGCAATGTAAAGGCACGCTACCTTTATCAGGTGGCGCGTGGCCTGCCAAAAGAAATGGTCTTCGCCCAGATCCTTGCCGGTTTTGAGATGGCATCAAACGACCCGCGCGTCGTCGGCCTGAATCTTGTGATGCCTGAAGACGCGCACCTGCCCATTCACGATTTCAATCTGCACATGCGTATGCTGGATTTTCTGCACAGCCTTTATCCCAAAGTTCACATCACGCTCCACGCCGGAGAGCTGACGGCAAAGCTTGTTCCCCCGGAAGAACTGTTTCACACTCGCGCATCGATTGAACAAGGGCACGCAGAGCGCATCGGGCACGGAGTAGATGTCATGCAGGAACCCGATCCCGAATCGCTCTTGCGCATGATGGCTAAAGAAAAAGTTCTGGTGGAAATCTGCCTTACCAGTAATGACGTGATTCTCAACGTCACCGGCAATCATCATCCGCTGCCGATCTATCTGAAATACGGCGTGCCTGTTGCTTTGGCCACGGACGATCCCGGCGTTTCTCGCGCCGACATCACGCAGGAATTTGAGCGCGCCGCCGAGACTTACCATCTGAAATATCAAGAGCTAAAAAAGTTCGCCCGCGCCAGCCTTGAATACAGCTTTTTACCCGGAGGAAGTCTTTGGAAAGATTCGTCCAAAGCTCTGCTTGCATCCAGTTGTCGTTCAGATGAACCAGCTTCGTCCAAGACATCCGCAAGCTGCTCGCATTTGCTTGACGCCAGCGAAAAAGGCCGCCAGCAATGGGCGTTGGAAAAGGAATTTTCTAAATTTGAAAATGGATTTCAAACGCCAATGCAATGAAATGTTTATCGCTGCTCAGAACATTTTTGCCTTCCTTCGTGGCCTTTGTGGTTCATTGTTCTTAGGTTTCAATTGCGGCAATCGTAGTGCTTCTGGCAATCTTCCTTGACAACTCCAGCTACAATAGACGGGATTTTTTTCAACGCCATCTCAACTTTCTAGCTTAGAAGGACCCAATGTCGCGATACGCGGGTTTGCTGGGCATTATCGTTTTCTTGTCGATCGCTTATCTTTTCTCCACGAATCGACGCGCCATTCGGCTCAAAACTGTTCTATGGGGACTTGGGCTGCAATTCTTCTTTGCCTGGATCGTGATCCGCTTTACTTGGGGCCAGCGGACGCTGCAAACAGCGGGAACAGCTGTCAATAAACTGCTGGCTTACGCCTTTAAGGGATCAACTTTTGTTTTTGGAAATCTTGGTTACCCTGCCGATCCCAACGCGCATTTGCCTTTTCTCGATCCAGGTTCCTCTCAGCTTGGTTTCATCTTTGCTTTTCAGGTGTTGCCGACCATTATTTTTATCTCGGCTTTTTTTGCGCTGCTGTATCACCTTGGCGTAATGCAAATCATCATCAAGGCCATGGCCTGGGTCATGAACCGCTTGATGGGCGTGAGCGGCGCGGAATCTCTCAACGTTGCAGCGTCAATCTTTATGGGCCAGACTGAAGCCCCGCTCACCATCCGGCCCCTGCTGCCCGAATGCACACGCTCAGAGCTCATGACCATCATGACCGCCGGGATGGCGCATGTTTCGGGCGGAATTATGGCTGCTTACATCGGCTACGGAATCAAAGCGGAGAACCTGCTGGCAGCCGTAATCATGACTGCGCCGGGAACTATCCTGATGGCGAAAATGCTGGTGCCGGAAATTGAGCAGCCCAAAACAGCTGGGACGGTAGAAATCTCGAAAGAGGAAATGCACAAAGATGCCAACATCCTTGGCGCCATCGCTCGGGGCACCATCGATGGCGGCCAGCTCGCCTTCAACGTCGCCATCATGCTCATCTCTTTTCTCGCCCTGATCGCCATGGTCAACGGCATCATGGGCTGGACTCACAACCACTTTGCTTTTTTTCCTGCCAGCATTCAAAAGGTTCTCGGCGTCATTTTTGCTCCGGTTGCGTGGCTCATCGGCGTGCCGGGAAAAGACATTGGCGCGGTCGGCAGTCTTCTAGGCACGCGTACCGTGATTAACGAACTCGTTGCTTATTCAGATTTGGGTGCGATGAAAGCGGCGCTCGATCCACGCTCCGTCACCATCGCTACTTTCGCGCTCTGCGGCTTTGCCAACTTCAGCTCCATTGGCATTCAGATTGGCGGCATTGGAGCCCTTGCGCCAAATAAGCGTGACCAACTCGCCAAGCTGGGCTTCCGCGCCATGATCGCCGGTACTATGGCAAATCTTATGTCCGCTTCCATCGTGGGCCTGTTGATGCGGAACTGACATTGTTGCGATGCTCTTGGTGGTAAGCAAGAAGTCTCCGCTTGCTTTGCACAAAAAAGCAAATCCCACCCACGGATCGTACGGATTTATAAATTCAAAAGCTCCTGTTGAACCTTTTTTGATCCGTGTAAATCAGTTTTGTCAGTGTCATCAATGGTGAGGTTTTGGTTTGGGTGCAGTAAGTGCCCAGGCTGTATAATGCTCGGGCTCGGCGATCACTAGGAAAAAACTGTGGGGGAATATGCGCTTAAAAGCAATCGCTGCGTTAGCAATTCTGTCTCTTGCGTCCATCGTTCCTGCCTTTGGACAAGCCGCAACCAAGATTGGCGTGATTACATCTCTCACCGGCAGCCTGGCCGCTTTTGGTGAAGCGCACAAAAATGGCTATGCAATCGCCCTGGACGAGATCAATGCCAAGGGTGGTGTTCTGGGCAAAAAAATCGAGCTCGACTTTTACGATGACCAGAGCAAGCCGGATCAGGCCGTTCAGGGTGTCTCCAAACTGATTGATCAGGACCAGGTTCCCGTGCTGCTGGGTTCCTATTCCAGTGAGAGCACCAAAGCCATTGTGCCCGCGGTTTCCCAGCGAGAGACGCCTCTCATCATTCCCACCGCCACAGCGGATAACGTCATGGACTCCAAGTCGCCTTGGATTTTCCGCGTCTGTGCCGGAGCCAATGATTATGCCAAAGAGACCATCGCATTTTTAAAGGCCAACGGCGCGCCCAGGAAGATGGCGATTGTTTATGAGAACACCAACTTCGGCCAATCGAACATGAAGGCCATGACGGCAGCTGCGAAAGAGGCTGGCATTGAGCTGGTAGCAGTTGAGTCCTATGAAGCCAAGTCGCCGGATTACAAGGCTGTCTTGCAGCGGGTCAAGCAGGCAAATCCAGATGTGATTTACTTATGCTCCTACCTGCTTGATGCCAGCACGCTGATGCGTCAGGCCCGGGAAGTTGATTTGAACCCCAAGTATTACACTTCCGCCGGTACTGGGTTTGCCGCTGCGGAATTTCCTACGGAAAAAGGCGCGGGCAAAAATGCCGAATATACTTTCTCCGTTTCTCAGTGGCTGCCGGAAGCCAAGTGGGCAGGCTCAAAAGAATTTGACGCTGAATATTTCAAGCGCTTCAAGACTCACCCGGCCTACCATGCCATCCAGGCCTATGCCGCATTGCGCGTGGCTGCTCAGGCCATCAACAATGCCAAGTCGCTGGAGCCCGCAAAAATTCGCGATGCCATCAAGAACATCAACATGCCTTCCACTCCGTTTGGCCCTATCAAATTTGATAACGGACAAAATCAGCATCCGGTCCTGATCACGCAAGTTCAGAAAGGACAATATCGGGTGGTCTTCCCCGCAGACGTCGCGGAAGCCAGGCCAATCATTCCCGCGCCGGTTTGGTCTAAGAGATAGTCAGCAACACGGCAAGATAATACCGCGTGCGGTTTGCGGGCAGGAGCTAAACACGTTTGGTTCGCTTCTTACAAGCCTGTGCTGATGGCCTGTTGACCGGGGCGCTTTACGCAGTGATCGGTATGGGCTTGGCCCTGATCTTCGGCGTAATGCGCATTGTCAACTTTGCGCATGGCGCTTTTCTTATGGTGGGTATGTACGCCACCTATGTTCTCTTTGATTATTTCAAACTCAATCCATACATCGGGTTTCTGCCGGCCGGTATTGTCCTCTTCATCTTCGGCTATCTCGTATATCTGGCGCTGATCCGGCCTATTCGTGATCGCTCACACTTCATGCAGATCCTTATGACACTGGGAATCGGCCTGATTCTCACTGATGCCGCGCAGCTTATCTTCAAGGCCGACTATAGGCAGACGAACATTGACCTCATCAATCGCAGCGTGCATCTCGGACCGTTTGGAGCAAACGCCGCTGAAGTTCTTTCTTTTGCTATTGCTGTTGCCTTTGTCATCGGACTGCGCGCATTCGTGGTTCGCAGTCTTACCGGCCAGGCTTTGCGCGCAATCTCTCAGAACCCTGAGATTGCGCCGCTCATGGGCATCAACCTTGTGCGCATTCAGGGCATCAGCTTTGCTCTGGGAACTGCCCTTGCTGGAATTGCAGGTGGACTCTTGCTCCCACGGTTGTATCTTTTTCCCGGCGTTGGTGAAGATTACACCACCAAGGCGTTCGTCATGGTTGTGCTCGGAGGTATGGGATCGATTGAGGGGGCGGCCTTCGGCGGCCTAGTGCTTGGGCTCTCTGAAAGCCTCACGAGTCTTTATCTTGGCAATCAGTGGGCCCTGATAATCGATTTTGTTCTGTTTCTCCTGGTACTCTCATTCAAACCCGCCGGAATCTTTGGGAGGCAGCGCGCATGAGCCTCTTGAAGAGCTGGAAATTCTGGGGTTCGATCATCGTCCTGCTGCTGTGGGCGCGCATGCCATGGTTCATCCACAACAACTATCAGCTTCAGGTGCTTTTCCGCATCACCCTCTTTGCTGCGCTCGGGCTGGCCTGGAATCTTGTCGGCGGATACGCCGGACAGCTTTCGCTCGGTCACGTTGCTTTTTTTGGCGTCGGCGCTTATGGCCTCGCTATTTTTGCTCAACTTGGGGTCCCCGTCTGGGTTGCTGCTTTGCTCGCCGCCATTGTCTCCACGGCAGTTGCTGCCGTAATCGGCGTAATTTCTTTTCGCCTGCGCGGCCCCTATTTTGCGCTTGCCACCATAGCGTTTGGTGAAGTCCTGCGCCTGGCCGCCACCAACCTGAACATAACCGGCGGGGCCATTGGCTTGACCATGCCCGCGTTGTTCGTTGGCAGGACCTTCTGGCGTTCTTTTTATCTCGCCGCTGTGGCGCTGGCCGTAATCTCACTCTTAACGAATTATTGGGCCTCGCGCTCGCGCTTTGGCTATTACCTCATGGCCATCCGTGAAGATGAAGATACGGCGGCAGCGGTCGGAATCAACACAGCTCGCTGCAAACTGTATGCCCTGCTGATAAGCGCGTTCATTACCGCCTTGGCTGGCGCTCTTTACGGCAGCGCATTCCAGTTCGTTGTTCCTGACAGCATTCTCACTATCGATATCTCAATCCAGATCGCAATCATCACCATGCTGGGCGGCGCCGGGACGCTGCTCGGGCCGATAGTTGGCGCGGTACTGCTGCTGAGCGCTTCAGAAGCTTTCAAGAATGTTTTTCAGGAAAGCCATCTTCTGATCTATGGGGTCTTGATTGTTGTAGTGGTGCTCTTCATGCCTGAAGGCATTGTCGGCGGATTGCAGCACCTTTTCCGCAAGCGCATTAAGCCGCCCAAAGACGTTAAACCCCAGCCCGTATTAGGCGGAGCTGCGCAATGACGCCCATTCTGGAAATGGAAAACGTCACCAAGCGCTTTGGCGGACTTAGGGCCGTAAAAGGTGTTTCGTTGGCGATGAACGCGGGCGAGATCCTGTTCATCATCGGCCCAAACGGCGCGGGCAAAACCACGGTCTTCAATCTGATCAGCGGATTTCTCCATCCCAATGAGGGTGTAATTCGCTTTCAGGGAAAAGACATTTCTAAAATGTCGCCCGATCGCGCGGCACGTCTCGGCATTGGACGCACCTTTCAGATCGTGAAGCCCATACCCAGCTTGACCGTGCTGGAAAACGTGATGTTGGGCGCATTCATGCATACTCGCAGCCTCGGCAATGCGGCACAGGAAGCGGCAAAGATTCTCGATTTTCTTCAGATGTCGCACCTCAACAAATCTCTTGCTAAAGGCTTGCCTCTTGCCGCGCTCAAGCGTCTAGAAATTGCGCGCGCGTTGGCCACCAAGCCCAAGCTGATTCTTCTTGACGAGGTCGTTTCCGGGCTTACCACCAGTGAAGCGCTTGCTCTGGCGGAACTGGTAAAGCGATTACCGGAGTGGGGCGTAAGCGTGGTGGGCGGCGTGGAGCACGTGATGCAGGTGGTCATGAGGATTGCGCATCGCGTCATCGTCCTTGATTACGGCGCAAAAATTGCCGAAGGTGCGCCGGGTCAAATAGTAAAACTGCCTGAAGTCATCGAAGCCTACCTGGGACCAAAATACAAGGAGCTGACGCAGTGAACGCGCCCACCAGTTCGCTCAATCCCAAGGCTGGCGCGCCCTTGCTGGAAGTCGGCAACGTCACGGCTTATTACGGTGACTTGCAAGCCCTATTCGATATCTCGCTGCAGGTGAATGCTGGCGAGATTGTCACTCTCATCGGCGCGAACGGAGCAGGGAAGACCACCATCCTGCGTGTCATCTCCGGCATGAAGCCGCCGGCCAGCGGCTCTGTGCGCTTTGCGGGTCAGGATGTCTCGCGCGTTCCCGCGCATGACATGGTGGCGCGCGGCGTGAGCCACGTGCCTGAAGGCCGCCAGGTTTTTCCCTTCATGACCGTCAAAGAAAATCTTTCGCTCGGCGCGTACACTCCGCGTGCGCGTGCAAATGTAAAGCAGCTGATCGCGGAACAGCTCGCGCTTTTCCCCCGTCTGGAAGAACGGCTCGACCAGTTGGCCGGAACTCTTTCCGGCGGCGAGCAGCAGATGGTCGCCATTGCTCGAGGTCTCATGGCCCAGCCCAAACTTCTTCTTCTCGATGAACCTTCTCTTGGCTTGGCCCCGAAGATCGTTGAAGAAGTTTTTGAAAAGATTCAGGAAGTCCGCCGCACCGGATTTACCATGCTCATCGTCGAGCAGAATGTGGTCAGCGCGCTGAGCATTTCTGATCGCGGCTACGTAGTGCAGAACGGCGCGGTGGTGCTGGCCGACGAAGCCAAAAATCTTCTAAGCAATGAAATGGTCCGCGCTGCTTACCTGGGTCTTTGACTGCGGTCGATGAACAGCGCTATTCCATCTGTTCTTTCAGCTTCGCCCACGCTTCTTTCATTTCTTCCCGCAACTCGTTCATTAATTGTTCCGCTGTCGTTTCCCGCAACATGCTCAGGCCCTGACCCGCCCATAGAGACAGCAGTCCAGCCTGCTTGGCCGCCGCAGCCGCCCGCCGCATCGGCTGTGTAAACGCGTTCTGCCACGGATAAGGCAGGTGTTCCACCCCAGCCGCATTCCATTTTTCGATGAACTCATTGCTCAGACCACGGGCCATACGTCCGGAAAAGGCGCGCGTGAGTGTCGTCGCAGCTTTCCCGCCGCGCAGCAGTGCCTCGCGATAAGCAGCGTTCGTTCCCGCTTCTTTGCACGCCAGAAATGCAGTCCCCATCTGCACCGCGCTTGCGCCCAGCGCCAATGCCGCAACCAGGCCGCGCCCGTCCATAATGCCGCCTGAGGCAATCACCGGAACGCGGACAGCATCCACCACCTGCGGAACCAATGCCATGGTGCCAATCAATGCCTCTTCAGCCGGCACAGCAAACGTCCCGCGATGTGCGCCCGCTTCGCTGCCTTGCGCGATCACGGCATCAACGCCTGCTTTTTCCAACTGCCTGGCTTCTTCCACGGTAGTGGCTGTGCCCATCAGGAATGTTCCTTGAGCTTTGAGCCGATCGCTTGCTTTTGTCGGCAACAATCCGAATGTAAAGCTCACAATGGGCGGAGCCGCTTTTGCCACAGCGTCCAACTGTTCATTGAAATCTTCAATCGGCTTTTGCGGAAGCTCAGGCACTTTCAGCCCAAGCCGCTCATGATAAGGACGCAGAAAGTTAGACACGGCAGCTAGGCCATCGTTCAGCGGCAACTGCGCCTGCGGCGAAAACAAATTCACTGCAAATGGCCTTGTCGTGAGTTTTCGGATCGCGGCAATATCCTGCTGGATACGCTGGGCATTGGAGTATGCCGCAGCCAGAGATCCCAGGCCGCCTGCGTTGGAAACTGCTGCCACAAGTTCGGGTGTTGAAGGCCCACCGCCCATGGGCGCCAGCACTACTGGAATGCTGAGGCCATATTTGCGGCAAAAATTATTCATAACTACTTAGGTCCATGGGATGTGATACAGCGAACTCAGCCTATTGCTTTGAATTGCTCGTCGATCTCTACTTGGAGTCCCGCCACCAGCCGGTTGTTGGAATTCGCCAATCCGACAACCGCCAGCATTTCATTGAACATCGCCTCGGTCATGCCTTTGTTGCGCGCGGACACAGTATGCGCGGCGATGCAGTAATCGCACTGATTGCTCACGCTTACCGCCACGTATAGCAGTTCTTTCACCAGCGGATCCAGCCCTCCGGCAGCCATAATGCTTTTTGTATCTTCCCATACACGCTTCAGCCGGATAGGATCATGCGCCAGCGCCTTCCAGAAGTTTGTGACTTTATCAATCTTCCGCGTGGCCTTGATGTCGTCGTACACGGCGCGCACTTCCGCGCTGGCTTGTTCATATTCAATAAATCCCAACGTTGACATGCCTCTCCTTTACGGCACCAGCAAAATCTTGCCCGTTGTCTTTCGGCCTTCCAGATCGCGATGCGCCTGCTGCACCTCTTCTAACTTGTAGACGTGCCCGATCCGCAGCTTCAACTTGCCTGCGGTGATCAGGTTGAAGATGTCGCTGGAGCGCTGCTCCAACTCCTGCCGCGTAGCAATGTAATGGAACAAGCTGGGCCGCGTAAGAAACAGCGATCCCTTCTGTGAGAGCGCAATGGGATCAAACGGCGGAACAGCGCCGCTTGCCCCGCCGAAGAGCACCATGTAGCCGCGCGGACGGAGCAGGTTTAGCCCTTTTTCAAACGTGCTCTTGCCCACACCGTCATACACCACGTGCACGCCTTTGTTCTCGGTCAGGCGTTTGGTTTCAACTTCAAAATCCTGCTGCGTATAAATGATGACCTCGTCTGCGCCGGCTTCGCGCGCAAGCTTGGCTTTCTCCTCGGTACCCACCGTTCCAATGGCACGCGCGCCAATGTTTTTGGCCATCTGCACCAGCAACAACCCTACTCCGCCGGCGGCCGCGTGGATCAGCGCCGTCTCACCCTTCTTCAAGGGATACGTGCTGTTCAACAGGTAGTGTGCCGTCATCCCTTGCAGCATGGCTGCCGCGGCTTGCTGGTCAGTAACTTTGTCCGGTACACGTACCAGGCGATCCGCGGGCACCGCCGCATACTCCGCGTAAGAGCCAATCACGCCGGTATATGCCACGCGGTCCCCCGGCTTGACCGTTTTTACCTCGCTGCCCACGTCAGTTACTGTTCCGGCAGCTTCCTGTCCATCCACAAACGGCAGCGGCGCGGGGTAACGGCCCTCGCGAAAATAGACATCAATAAAATTCACGCCGATGGCCGCGATCTTTACCACGGCTTCATTCGCCTTTGGCTTCGGGACCGGCAGGTCGACCAATGTCAGCACTTCTGGCCCGCCGGTTTTCTGTACTTGAATCGCTTTCATAGATACCTGGATGCGCCGCGCTAAATGTGCGTCGCCGGAAATAGAGGTTGATCGTTTAATGGAATGCAGAGCTGTTCGATATCTGCTCAGAAGCTGAACGAGTCTTCTTCTGCAATCATGATCACGGGAGGACCCCCGGAAGAGATCTTTACCGCGTGTCCAATCGTCTCCTTGCCGCCTTCTGACGCGGCGCAAGCCTGCAATGCGTCCATGGAAGGGAAGTGCACTTCAGCGATGCGGTAAAAGGGAGGCGTGCCTTGCGGCGATCCTACCACCTTGGTGGCCACTAACTTGGTTTTGCCTTTCAGCTTCTCCACTGCCATGGGCACGTGTTCCGTTTGGTAAAGCTTTTCAAACGCATCAACATCCTTGGGACGGGGATACATCACCACCAACTTGACTCCAGCCATGAGAGCTCCTTAAAGAAGTGCGTATAACAGCGTCCTAGGAATTGTAATTCCAAAGGGGCTTTCGCGTGGGGACTGCCAGCAGCAGAGCGGAATGTTCATCCCCAGAAGCTTGCGCAAAGCTCTGCCCCAAAAATCCGCTGGATTTATTTCTTTTTCGGCTTCATCATCTGCCATTGTTCTTCCGTCAGCATGTCGCCCATATGGGCGAACTCGCTCGCGCCCTTGAGCTGCTCGCCGCCATCCATCACGATCTGTTCTCCGTTCACATAGCCTGATTTGTCGCTCACCAGGAACGCGGCCAGGTTGGCCAGCTCTTCATGTGTGCCAAAACGTCCCAGAGGATTCTTTTTCTTGGCCATCTCTTCCAGCGACTTCACCGGCATGAGCCGTGAAAATGCGCCTTCAGTCGGGACTGGCCCCGGTGCAATGGCATTAAACCGGATTCCGTGTTTCCCCCACTCCACCGCCAAGCTGCGTGTCAGGTTCAACACGCCTGCTTTCGCCACCGACGAAGGCACCACGTATGGCGAGCCCCATTGCGCGTAGGTCGTAGTGATGCTCAAGACACTCGCTTTGTGTTTTTCTTTGATCCAGCGCTTGCCGCACGCCATGGTGCAATGAATTGTGCCCATGAGGACAATGCCAACCACTGCTTCAAATGCCCCGATAGAAAGCTCTTCGGTGCGACAGAGAAAATTACCGGCAGCGTTGTTCACCAGCGCATCCAGCGGCCCATCCTGCCAGATCGTCTCGATCATTGCCTCCACACGCTCATTATTGCGTACATCGCAGGAAAAGGTCTTCACCGTTCCGCCGGTGGCCTTGCGCAATTCGTCAGCGGCTTGTGCCAGCACATCTTCCCGGCGTCCGCAGATATAGAGCGACGCGCCCAGTTCCAGAAAGCGCTTGCCCATGCTCTTGCCGAGGCCAGTAGCGCCGCCGGTGACCAGAATTCTTTTTCCTGCCAATAAATTCTTTTCAAACACGGTTGAATGTCCTTTTATCTATACGAGTGACGAAACATCCTACACGGCGAACGGTTCACTTGCCAGCGTAGCCGCTCTTGCATAACGAGCCTAATCGCCGGCATCTATTAAGTGCCTGCGTCTCGCACCGCCACCAGCGGCAGGTCAAGCTCGGCGGCCCATTTTTCCCATGACGCCGCTTTACGTTGCAGAAAGATGCGTTCAAGTGCCGTGCGATCTGCTTTCTTCAATCCAAGTTCAGCCAACAATCGTTCCCCGAAGTGTGGTTCCAGAGCCGCTATGGCAATCCATCCGTCGTTTGCCCGATAGAAACCGTAAAGTGGATATGCGCCTCCGAGTATCCCGTCTGACGACGTAAGACCGGCCTTCAGTGGTGCTGCCAGGTCTTGCGCGCATTCATGGAGAGAAACCCATGCGCACCCCGACTCGCCGCGGCGGGCAGCACGATTCAACAGCGCCAGCGCCATGCTGACCGCCCGCTCCGCTCCTGCCAAATCGATAAACAACGTGGGCGGCATCTGCGGCGGGCGCAAAAGCCCTAAATCGCTCTGGTAAGTCAGATCATGGCCGGTGCGCTCATGGAGTGGGACAGGGTATCCAATGATCCCCACGAAACACAGCTTAGGATGGCGCGCGTGCAGACTTTCCCAATCCAGCCCCAGTCGCTGCAAGGCTGACGGTCGAAAAGATGCCAGTAGCAACTCCGCTTGCGCCAGCAGTTCCTCTAGCTTCGCGCATCCTTCCGGAGACTTAAGATCGAGCCGCAAAACTGTTTGTCCCCGGCATAGCGACTCATACAACGCCGGCGCTGCGGTCTTGGTGGCGTCGCCAGTCGGCGGTTCAACTTTGGTGACTTCCGCGCCAAGCTTGGTCAGGCGCGCCGCTGCCACCGGGCCGGGAACATTCAGCGCCAGGCTTACGATCTTTACTCCCTGCAACAGCGTTGAGTCGGAATTCATGGGTGCCTATTATAGGCAATTCGATTCGGGCTAAGCATTTCCAATCGCAACCGTGCCCAACCAGCCCAATGTGCTACATGAAGCGTGATAAAATCCGCTGCGTTTCCCGGAGAAAACTGAATGAGCTTGCGTAAGCAATCTTTGTTGATGTGCCTGTGTATCCTTGCCGCCTGCATTTGCGCCGCCGCGACTGAGCGCCAGAACAATGCTGACTATCATGCTCGCCGCGTCGCGCTGGCCAAACAGATGGAAGGCGGCACGCTTGTCCTGTTTGCTCCCACTGAGGCTGAAGGCCCCAATAATCTTTACGGTTTTCGCCAGGAAGATAATTTCTATTACCTCACTGGATGGCTGGAGCCCGGCGCGGCAGTGCTGATCAACTCCAATCCATACGTGGAAATTCTCTTTCTGGCGGAGCACAACGTAACGCAGGAAAAATGGACTGGCCCCAAGCTTCGCCCGGAGAATCCTCAAGCCGCTCAGCAGACTGGCTTTGACAAGGTCGAAAGCCTGGACAAGATGCATGACGAATTGCTGAAGGTTTTGCCGCAGCCTCGTGCCACGGTTTATTCCGATCTCGGCGCCAACGGCCTGACCACAGCCTCAACCGGCCCGCTGGAATGGCTGCGCCGCGGCAATTCATTTCCCAATTACGTTTCGTTCAAGGACGCCAAGCCGCTGATCGCGCGCCTGCGCACGGTAAAAGACGCCGGTGAACTGAAGATGATTAGTCGCGCTTCAAACGCGTCGGTGGCTGCGCATCTGGCAGCATTGAAAGCCATCCATCCCGGAGTGAATGAGCGCGAGATTTCCGCGCTGATGCAGTATGAATTTGGCAAGCGCGGCTGTGAGCGCCCTGCCTATGCGCCCATTGTGGGCTCCGGCTTCTTCTCCACGGTGCTGCATTACTCGGCCGACGATCGCACCATGCAGGACGGCGATCTCGTCGTAATGGACGTGGGCGGCGAGTACTCCATGTATGCCACCGACATCACGCGTACCGCGCCAGTCAATGGCAAGTTCACTGCCCGCCAGCGTGAGATTTATAACATTGTGCTGGCGTCACAAGAAGCGGCGATGCAGGCTTTCCAGGCAGGGAAGTCAAAGGTGCCGACGAACCACACCGATCCCGATTCGCTCTACAAAGTCGCCTTCGATTACATCAACACGCATGGCAAAGATCTGCACGGCGAACCGCTGGGAAAGTATTTCATCCATGGACTGGGACACCACGTGGGCCTGAATGTGCATGACGCTAATGATCCCGCTATGCCGCTCGATAAAGGCATGGTCTTCACGCTTGAGCCGGGCATTTACATTCCGGAAGAAAAGCTGGGCGTCCGCATTGAAGATATATTTGCCGTTGGACAGGACGGCAAGCTCATCATGCTGAGCCACGGACTGCCTCGCACAGCGGAAGAAGTTGAAAAAGCTATGGCGAAATAATCTGGATAGGCAACGCTGTCGTGACTTCGAAATACCGCCATCCCGATGGCCGAAGCTGAGCCCGCGCATTCATCAGCGGGCGAATAGGCCGGAGGCACTTTATGTTTACTGAGCTTTGGCAGCCATATTGACATGGGCCGGACCGCGATGTCCAGAAGTCTACAAGCACGGGAACACGAGCGATGTGCAGTATCTCCTCAAACTCCTCCGTGTAACAGAAAGAGGCGTTCATTCACCGACGGCAACCCTGATTTACACTTCGCCGCAACGCCCGGTGTCAGCCAGATGGATCTCGACCACTCTGACCGTTGCATAACTCTGGCCCGGGTTGAAGGTCAGCAACACCCAACATTGTTGCTCAATTCGAATGTTTCGAGCTCGATGAATTTATAACTAAGTATCGCCCGGAGTTCTGAGTTCCTCTTGAGAAATTCGCTGGAAACCATCCGTAAGTGGCAGACCTTGGCCGATGTGCTGGCTCTCGATTGCCATTACCCTATCATCTATGTATGTATGGTGCCGAGTAATGTATGTGTGACGTCGAGACCTGACCCAGCCATTGCCCAGCGGCGCCAGTTCAGCAAGGAGATACAGGGACCGTTGATCCCTGGAAACAAATACTGCAAAAACCAGAATGAGTCACCAGAGCCGTGAAACTGCAGCTAAAAACCGGACAAACAATTGACCGAAACGAAGTCGGAACACATTTCGAAAACAATGAATTAACGAGCCGTGATGACGAAGCGCGGACCTTAGCCGAACACCAAGAGTGACGGCGAGGAAGGACATCATGCCAGCCGGAAATTGGAAAAGCCAAAAAATCGACGACAGCAGGCGCGCAACAAAGCTTGCCGTTCTGACAAGAATTCAAGAGCCTGTGGAAGAAAGCAGTCCGAGATCACTTGTTGAAGACAATAGACAAAATGATGAGTCGAGTCTGAATGGCAGAAGCGGTTTGTTCCAAGCCAGCAGGCTGGAAGGTACAAATACGAGCCAAGAGCCCGCGAAATCCGACCAAACGACAAATAAAGTTTTAACAGTCTTAATTGCAGACGACCATCCCGTGGTGCGGGAAGGCCTTGTGGCCATCATTCATACACAGCCGGGGTTGAAAGTGATTGCGCAGGCAAGTAACGGGCAGGAAGCGATGGAAAAATTCTTCACTCATCGGCCCGATATAGCGTTGCTTGATTTGCGCATGCCCCTCATGACCGGCGTGGAAGCAATAGCAGCAATTTGCGAAAAAGAACCGGGCGCACGGCTGGCCATTCTCACCAGTTATGAGAGCGAAGAAGAGATTTATCGCGCTCTACGCGCAGGCGCGCAAGGGTATGTTCTGAAGGACGCTCCGGCCGAGGACTTGATTGAGTGCATTCGCTCCATGGGCGAAGGCAGAACATGGATTCCGTCCCATATTGGCGCCAAACTGGCGAGGCGCGTAAAAGGACAAGAACTAACCGCGCGCGAGATGGAAGTATTGCGCGCTTTGGTGCAGGGCAAGAGCAATAAGGAGATCGGATGCCTCTTGGATATCGCCGAAAGCACCGTCAAGGTCCACGTAACACACGTTCTCGAGAAACTAAAAGCCAGCGGCCGCACTGAAGCTATCAGCGTGGCCCTGAAGCGCGGGCTGATAAGAATGGATTCCGCCCGGGGATAGCTATCCCGGAACAGAATCGGGGATGCAGGGAAATCTCGCAGCTCGGGGCGCATCCTCTGCGCCATAAAAGCAAGCAAGATTTTGAGGAGAGATCATGGGATCAAGGTTGTCGCGGCAAGCGGTTAAAAGTAAGGCACTCAAGAACGGTCATACGCATTTCCTGTGCATGCCGCCGGCTGTACGTGAAGGACAACCTGAGCCGGACCAAGGGCGCAACGGCCTTCAGCATACGATAACAGTACTGAAGCAGGAGATTGGCGGCAAGATCATATCCCAGCAGCAAGCACTGCAAGATGCAGCTTTCCAAACAGTTTGGGAACATCACCCGATGGGCGTGATCGTCATAAATGCAGAGGGAAGAATCATCCTTACGAACGCTGCGGCAAAAAAGATAGCGCGGATAAAGCCTGAAGGAATGCGTTTGGATTCTGCATCTTCTATATGGGGCATGTTGCTTTCAAGCGAAGGCAAACCTGAGATGAGCGGATGGCCTTCGCTGAAATCGTTGTTGGCGCGACCAACTACCGTAAGAGAATGCCGGCTTGTCCAGTCGGATAATGGCGTGTATGACGTGATGTTCAGTTCAGCGCCAGTGGCAACGCCGGGCCAAACAAAGGCAGGTGCTGTACTGATGTTTACAGACATCACCCCAGTCAAGCGCCGCGAAGCGGTACTGCGGGAACGCGCAATATCCAAGGAGCGCAGTCGCATGGCGGCCGACCTGCATGACACGCTTTGCCAGGGATTGAACGCAATTGTGCTCATGCTGCAAGCCGTTGAGATGTCGGCTGGCCAAAATAAACAAGGCTTCGGAACGCAACTGCGTCGTGTATATGAAGTTGCTAAGGATACACTCCAGGAGGCTCGCCGCTCGATGTGGACGTTTTCCCGGCAGGCAATGGGAAATGTTGATCCGGCTACGTCCCTAGCCCTGGCAGCGGAAGAGCTTTTCAAGGACACGCCCGTTCACTGTGAGTTGTTACTGCAAGAGCAGCCCTTTGATTTGCCGTCGCGTATTCGTTTTGAACTTCTCCGGATCGGCAAAGAAGCCCTGACGAACGCCCTCAAGCATTCTCAAGCAACCAATGTCCAGGTGAAACTAACTTACCAGGAACAATCGTTGGAGTTATCGGTAAAGGACGATGGCCGCGGCTTTGTTCCCGCATCACGTGGTGACGGACAGCGTGGGTATGGGTTAACCAGCATGCGGCAAAGAGCAGAAGGTCTCGGCGGCAAAGTCGCCATTGCAAGCCAGCCGCAGCAAGGGACAAAAGTAGTGGCTTTTATTCCCTTGACCAGAGAAGCGAACGTCACAGCGATGGCTGCCTGATCAAACCCCACTTCAGTACTTGTTTCACATCGTGTCGCGTAGAACAGACGTGCATTGATTTTGACCATGTCACGGGGTGTCAGGGGCCGATCGCTTGTTATTGACTGCTATTGCCAGGTGACGGCTCCCTATCGTGCGTTAGATCTTTATTTTCCTTGAAATTGCGGTTCTCACCTGTGGTTGCGAAGTCCAGAACTCCGGCTCCCCGATTCGAATGGAAGCAGGCTTTCCCCATTCAAGGCAACTTCAAACGCCGTAAGAGCGGAAAGAAGTGGAGAGTCCGGCGTGACCGCCTGGCGGGGTGTTCCGGAGGTAACTGTGTGGGCCTTTGTCCGTCTGCTCCCCGGGGTTATAGCTGGTGTAAACTTGGGGTAAGTCACAGATTGACAGCAGTCAGGCAAACTTTAATAATCGCGGCCAGGAATGCCACGTCCGACAGAAATCCAAAACATCATTGAAGAGGCGGTTGCCGAAGTACTCGATGCAGCCCTGCCAAAGCTGCGCTCAGAAATTGTGCGCCGCGCGGTGGAAGTGGTTGAGTCTCTGGCACCCGCGCCGGGTGCTTCGCCCAGCGACCTGTTGAACGCTGCGGCTGCTGCCATCCATGAGTCCGGTTCGCAGGCAGACATACTGCGCCATCTGCTGGAGGGTGAGGCCCGATTTGCCGGACGCGTAGCGCTCTTCGTCGTAAAGGGCAACGCGATCAGCGGCTGGCAGGGAATCGGATTTGAAGATAATGACGGCATCAAGACGTTGAGCATTCAAACCGGATCTGGGCTGGTGGGGAAGGCGATTCAGGCACGGACTCCGGCCTCAGGATCTGCGCAGGAGTTTGACGCCGGGTTTATCAAATCAACCAAGGCCCCGGTCAATGGCCAATGTCTGGTATTGCCGCTGGTAGTGAAAGACAAAGTTGCTGCAGTAATTTATGCCGACGCCGGCACGGTCCCGGGCGGCACGCTTGATTCGTCCGGTCTTCAGGCCCTTACAAGGTTTGCGGCGATCTGGCTGGAACTAGCGGCATTGCGCAAGGTCGGGGGGACATCGGCCACAGAAGACGTTGCTCAGCCCCAACCCGCAGCAGCCATGGCGGCCAGCGCTCCTGCGTCAGCGCCCGCTGCATCGGGCTCAGACGAGGACGAGTTACACAAGAAGGCTCGACGCTTTGCCAAACTGCTGGTGGAAGAAATTAAGCTGTACAATCAACCCAGGGTTGAAGAAGGCAGGCAACACAAAGATTTGTATGATCGCTTGAAAGTGGACATCGAAAAGAGCCGGTCCACGTATGACAAGCGTTATGCGGAGTCCGCTGTTGCATCAGCCGACTACTTTACACAGGAATTAATTAGAATTCTGGCGGACAATGATGCTTCGCTCATGGGCGCCAGTTTTTCGCGAAGTTGAAATCAGTGCAGGTCAGACGTCTCCTATTCGCTCTTCTCATACTGCTGGTGTCAGTGTCGGCGGGCTTTTCGCTGCAGACATCCAAAAAGAAATCCTCGTCCGCTAAATCGTCGTCCGCGAAATCCAAAAAAGCAGCGGCTGAGGCGCGGAAAAAAGCGCTGGCAAAGCGCAAACTTGGGCACATCAAGCGCGCGTTCGTTGCCTCCGCCGATTTGAGGCCCATGGCGCAGCAGCTTCTGGAGAACCGCACTCCGCAGGCTTATCTGGGCGTGGAAGCGTATGCCCGCAAACATGCCAAGGATGACGCTGGACCGCTGACATGGCTGGTACTCGGCTATGCGCATTATCTCGATCGCGACTACGCGAAAGCACAGACCTCGTGGGAACATAGCAAAGCGCTGGAGCCTGTGCTGGGCGACTATCTTGCATACATGCGGGCCCGTGCGTACACAGACGAGAAGAAGTACGCATCAGCCCTTGAGGAGTTGGAGGGCTTTGACCAGAAGTATCCTGATTCGCTGCTGACGCACGATATTGCCTTGCTCTATGTCGACGCGCTCATGGCAACCAATGAGCCGCAAACGGCGGTCGCATATCTGGAAAAGCATCGCCTGCCCACCGAGTCCGATATCGAACTGGCGCTGGGCCGCGCCTATGCGGCGACGGGAGATAAGAGCAAAGCATCCGAAATCTTCCACAAAATTTATTTTGAGATGCCGACCAGCGCCGAAGCAGAACCAGCGGCAATGGAGCTGCGCGGAATGGGAGAGCCTTCGCCCACAGGAAGCTTTGATCAGCGCTATACGCGTGTCACGCTGCTGGCCAAGTCGCACCGCTATCAGGAAGTGGTGAATGAGCTAAGCCCGCTTGTGGAGCAAGCGCCGCCGGACAAAATGTTCGACGTGCAGGCTGAATTCGCCGCGGCGCTTTACAAGACGCGCAAGCGCGATGACGCGCAGCATCTGTTTGAGAGCATCATTCAGAACAACTCAGCCAGCGTCGATGCCAGGGCGCAGTCACTTTACTATCTGGCAGAACTGGCCCGCGACAAAGACGATGGCCAGAAGCATCGGGATTATGTCAGCCAGTTGCGCACCTTGGCGCCCGACAGCCCATGGATGCAGGAAGCGCTGATGTCGGCCGGCAACATGTACATGTTGCGGCGCGATTATGAAACCGCGGTGCCGTTCTATGCCGAGATTTACCAGCGGCAGAAGAACGGGCGTTACTCGTCTTACACACACTGGAGATCGGCGTGGCTGACCTATCTCATGGGAAAGAAGGACGAGGCAAAAAAGCTTTTTGAAGAGCAACTGGAGATGTATCCTGCCTCCGCCGAGGTCACCGCGGCCATTTACTGGCGTGGCCGACTGGCAGAAGACGATGGCGACAAGCCGCTGGCCCACGCCTACTATCAGAAGCTCACGGAAAATTACCGCTATTTTTATTATGCTAATCTGGCGCGCGAGCGCATGGCCAACTTAGGTACTGAGGTAGTCGATCCGCCGGCGCTGGAAAAGCTGCCGCGTCCCCCGGCGCCGTCGCAGGAGTGGGACCCGCCCGCTGATAATGAGCGCGCGCAGAAAGCAAGCCTCCTGGCCAACGCCGCTCTCTATGATTTTGCTATTGCAGAAATGCAGGCTGCCAGCCCGGGCACGCCTCCATGGGAAGCCAGGTCCGTGGCGGAAATCTACCTTGAGCAGGGCAGCTATATTCATGCCATTGAGGCGCTCAAGCGCGCTGTTCCCGGCTATTTCTCCGCGGAAATTCCACAGGTCCCCCGCAAAGTTTGGGAAGCCCTGTTCCCGCGTCCCTTCTGGGAAGAGCTGCGCAAGGAGGCAGCAACCAACCACCTGGAACCGCATTTAGTGGCTTCATTAATTCGGCAGGAGTCGGAATTCAATCCCGCCGCCATTTCCCCAGCCAACGCTTATGGCCTCATGCAATTGTTGCCAAGCGTCGGAAAGGGAATGGCGAAGGAGCTGAAGATCAGGCACTTTTCCACCGACGAACTGCTGGTTGCCAACACCAACCTGCAACTGGGAACGCGCTACTTCAAGCACATGATGGATCACTTTGACGGTAAGGTTGAATACGCGCTGGCCGCTTACAATGCCGGCGAGGATCGCGTTGACGACTGGCGCAAAAATGGAAAGTTCGCCGACATGGATGAGTTTGTGGAATCCATTCCATTTGCGCAGACGCGCGATTATGTACAGGCGATCATGAGGAATGCCGCGCTCTACCAGTTGCTGTATTCGAAGGGGTAAGCATCAGCTTAAGCTGGCTTATGTTCTTACGTTGATGTTCTGCGTTCGAAAAACCATTAGTTGACAAGGATTGGAGCAAGTACTCAGCTACCGTCCAAAAACCATTGCTCCGCCCAGGCTTCCCTGATATACGAGTGCGAGCACAGCAACCAAGGCGAATACCAGATAGGACAAAGTAGGGACAGCATTCTGCTTGTGAATGCGCCACCGCCAGATGGCTAGAACAATAAAGATCAGCGCCAGCGATGTTCCAAGCCATTCATGGACGGCGATTAACTCTGGCGGAAGCGTTCCGGCAGACTTACTTTTCCACCACCATCCGGCTGCCGCAGTGAGCGGAGTAATAATCGCGGCATATAGGACCATCCATGCTGCTGCGCTGTGCAGTGATGACCGTTTTAGCCATAGACCCAGCAGATCGCTTAGCAGCGCGAGCGGCAACAATGCAGCGGTAAAGTTGACTAGTATGGGATGAAGTTCCTGTGGGGAGTGCGGGGGCGTAAAGCCGGGCGAACCATGTGCCGCGCCATTTTTTTCTCTTGCTTGTGTACCGCTTGAGGTGACCAGCATCGCCTTCATGTTCGGGTGCGGCGCGCAGTGGTAGGCAATTGTTCCGGCCTTTTGAACAGTCATTTTCCAGGAGCTGCCAGGCTGAATCAACCCTGAATCAAAGCTCCCATCGTCGGCGGTAACCGTGTGAGCGAAAATGTCTTCATTTTTAAATTCAACGGTTTCACCAGGATGGACCGTAAGCTCCGCAGGTTGAAAGCGCATGCCTTTCATGATGACCTGGCCATTTGGCGAAAATCCTGTAGCGGAGGGGTTCTGTGGCGTTGTCCCCTGGGACTGAAGGATGAGAGCTAAACCTGTTTCCTGCAAATAAGCGGCGCCGAAGCGCGGGTGTGCGACTGAGATGCATGATCCGCTGAGGAGTACCAGAAATACAACCCCCAGCCGCACACGCCACGCTGTTAAAAAAGGCGTCATGGGTCTTAGCGGGAGCCGCCGCCGCTCGAACCACCCAGCGATGACTGCAACTGCTTGGCGTGATCCAGATGGCCCTGAAGCAGAGGCGCTGCACCTTGCAACGCTGATTTCAACTCGGCGTTCTGCGCGTTGGGGATCAGCACATTTCCTGCTGCATCAAGCACCTGCTGGTGATATGCAACCTCATGGTTGATGTATTCGGTATCAAAAGCTTTGCCGTTCAGCCCCTGCAGCTTCTTCGTCTCAGCCGCAGCAGCGGTCTTGAGTGACTTGCTGATGTCACTTGGCGCCGGTTTTACGTTGAGCTTTTTGCCCAGCTCATTGACTGAGTTCTGCAGCTTGGTGTGGTCATCAATCATCTGCTGCGCAAATTGCTTAACCTGATCGTTTTTTGTCTTTTTGAGCGCCAGCTTTGCGGTGTCAATGTCGATCTGGTCCGCGGCCGTGACCACGCCAACGATCTGCGGGTCAGACGGCTTGCTGCTGCTCTTGTCTTTGTCCTGTGCCACAGCAGACGAACCCACGGCGAACAGCACTGCCATGCCGCCTACTGCCAAATTTTTCTTCCAATTCATGTACTTTTCTCCCTTTTCTTGTGATGTAGACATAAAAAAGCTGTACCTAATGAATAGAGGATTTCAAGCCGAATTGGTTACAGGGTAAGTGACCCAGGCTCGTTTTCGGCCGAAGCGCCTGCCAGGACAAAAAAGATATGGGAACCAGATGCAAATCCCTGGCAGATAAAAAAGAGCGCAAGCCACCCACTGGCCTGCGCTTTTTTTGCAGCGGAGGAAACTTTTTCCGCGCTACTTGCCGGTGCTATTTCTGGCGCTGTTAAATGTGTTGCGCGCCGCGTGATCGTTCTTAAGCGCTTCCCAGACCGCGGTACCACCGCCGCCAAGCAATGCGCCGCCGATCAATCCGTCATGGCAATTGCAGCCCAGCCAGCCGATCCCAGATCCAAGCGCGGTGTTGGAAGCAATCATGCCCCAATCATGGAATGGCCCGAGAGTGGCTCGATGCGTGTGCAGGAACCATGTGCTGGCTCCGCCTCCACCGATCATCATGAGCTTTAGCGGCGTCTTTTCGCCGGGCAGAATATAGCCGAGGCCGGCGCCCACTGCTGCGCCTCCGGCCACGGAGAAAATGTATTTGTAGTGTTGCGGACTGATGCCTCTGAGATCCCGCTTATCGACATTGCGCGACTGCGCGTGTGACATTAACGGAAAAATAAAACCAAGGCAAACGACAAGAATCCAAAGTTTCTTATACTGCATGTGAAGTGGCTCCCCGATGGGTGTATGCGGAATAACCGCGTAATTGCTGGATAAGATGAGGCCCGCTTTAAAAGAGATGTTCAAGAATGAAAGCAGCTCTCGAAAAATAGGCGCTGCTCAGGAGAGAGCAGCAGAATGTGTGAGAGAAGTTTCAAGCTGCAGATTGGGAGTGCGGAGTTTTGCGGAGCATGCGCATAAAGAGCAGCAGGGCACCTACAACGATTGCGCTATCGGCAACATTGAACGGCGGCCAATGGTGAGTACCAATGTAGAAATCCAGAAAGTCCGTGACTTTGCCATCAGAGACCCGGTCCCAGAGATTGCCTACGGCTCCGCCGAGAATGAGAGAGAGGGCCAGAGTGCCGGAGTGGAAGACGCTACGGTCTTTCCACAACAGAACAGAGATCACGGCCAGAGCTGCCACCGAGAAGGCGATTAACAGGGTGGTACGGAATGGTGAAGGAGAGTCGGCAAAGAGGCTGAACGCGGCGCCGGTATTTTCCAGGTGAGTGAGGCGAAAAAAGCCAGGAATGATATTAATAGCATCTTCCAGTGGGATGGTCTGCGAGATTGCCCACTTGGTAATTCGATCCAGCAACAGCACGGCAAGCGCGATCAGCAGAGGGCGTTTGAGCATGAATTAATCTTACTGGGTGGCCACTTTCTCTTCCCGGGGCTTCTCTTCTTGTGGCGTAAGGAAGATTTCACTCAAGAGCAGGAGCGCACCAACAACGATGGCGCTGTCGGCAATATTGAATGCGGGCCAGTGATGGGATCCGAGATAGAAATCAATAAAATCGATTACTCGCCCGCTGGTCACACGGTCCCACAAATTCCCAAGCGCGCCGCCAAAGACCAGAGAGAGCGCGATGGCAGTAGTGTTCAATGCATTGCCATTCTTCCAGAGCAGGGCAGAGACCACGGCCAGAGCAGCCAGGGAAAACAGGATCAACATGGCCACGCGCCACTCGGATGGTGATTCGGCGAACAGGCCGAAGGCCGCGCCCTGGTTCTGTACGTGCGTCAGGCGGAACATACCCGGGACAATATCGATGCTGTCATGCAGGGTAATTTTTTGCGACACCAGCCACTTCGTCATCCGGTCAGAGAGGACGATGAGAGCGGCAATCATGATGTGGTACTTACGCATGCTTTCCAATTAGACGTTTCATCTTGCTGGGCGATTCTGTCTGCGGGCTACTTTTTACCGACCATCACCCTACCAACTCGCTTTCAATCTCGTTGAGCGCTTCTGTGCATCGCTCGCAAACTGTCGGATACCGCTCGTTCTCTCCGACATAAGTGGAATAATTCCAGCAGCGATCACATTTTTGTCCCGGAGCTTTCTGTACAGATATGTGCAAAGGCGTACTACCGTTCCCTACGGAGGTTGGTTTCACTTCAACTCCGGAAACTATCAGCAGAAAACGCAGGTCATTGCGGTAGCGTTGCAGCAATGGCACAAGCTCACTGGGAGCAGAGATGGTGACAACCGCCTCTAGCGCGCTACCGATGATCTTTTCCTGGCGGGCCACTTCCAGTGCTTTAAGCGCCGACTCGCGCACCTTCATCAACGTATCAAAGTCTTTCCAGACAGCCTCTCCATTCCCGGAATCTCTGACTGGTCCCGTGATGTCTTCTGCTGCGGGAAAATGCGCCAGATGTACGCTTTCCTGGCGGCCGGCAACCGCTGGCAGGAATGACCAAATTTCATCGGCGGTAAAGCTCATGATGGGCGCTACAAGCCGCACAAGAGCCTCGGCGATTCGCCAGGTCGCAGTCTGTGCAGAGCGCCGGCCGTGTGAGTTGGGGGCGGAGGTGTATAGGCGGTCCTTCACCACGTCAATGAAGCCTGTGCTTAGATCGACCGCAAACTCGTTTACCAGATGGTAGATGCGATGAAATTCAAAGCGCTCATAATATCCGCGCACGCGATCTACCAACTCAGCCGTGCGCAACAGCCAATATTTGTCGAGCGCCTGCAAATCGTCAAACTTGATTGCATGGTGCGCTGGATTGAAGTCCGGCAAATTGCTGAGCAGGTACTTGAACGTGTTGCGGACTTTACGGTAATTTTCCGCGACCTGCTTCATCAGGTCTTCTGAGACCGTAACGTCTTCCTGAAAATCGACTGACGCAACCCATAGCCGGATGATCTCTCCGCCAAGTTTTTTGGCGATCTCCACCGGATCAATGCCATTGCCGAGAGACTTGGATGTGGCCCTGCCTTGGGGATCGAGCGTCCAGCCATTGGTAGCCACAGCGCGATAAGGAGCGTGCCCACGCGTGCCTACGGCAACGAGCAGGGAAGAGTGAAACCATCCGCGATATTGGTCGCCGCCTTCAAGATAGAGGTCGGCAGGCCAAGGCAGATCAGGTTCGTGGCCCAGCACGGCTGCCTGACTGGAACCGGATTCAAACCATACGTCGATGATGTCAGTCTCTTTGCGAAATGCAGTGGCGCCGCAGCCGGGGCAAGTCGTCCCAGGAGGCAAAATGTCTTTGGCCTCTTTGGTATACCAGGCGTCCGCACCCTCACGTGCGAAAAGATCCACCACCGCGTTGTGCGATTCTTTGGACTCCAGCAGCTTGCCGCAGCCCTCGCAGAAGAACACCGCGATAGGAACACCCCAGACCCGTTGCCGAGAGATACACCAGTCCGGGCGCGTGGCAATCATGTTGCTGATGCGCTCTTCACCCCAAGCCGGGATCCATTTCACTTTCTTGATCTCATCCAGCGAACGCTGGCGTAATGTGCTGCCATCCACTGGAGCTTCCATGGAGATGAACCACTGTTCGGTAGCGCGAAAGATCACTGGGTTATGGCAGCGCCAGCAATGCGGATACGAGTGATCGATCTTGGCTTCCGCCATGAGCACGCCGCGCGCTTTTAGCAGCTCGATGATCGGCTGATTGGCTTGAAAAACAGTCTTGCCTTCGTACTCAGGCAGGCCATGTTGCAAATGGCCCGCCTCATCTACGTTGGTGCGTTGATCGAGCTTGTACTTCGTCCCGGTATAGAAGTCATCCGCGCCGTGAGAAGGCGCAGTATGCACCGCGCCTGTGCCTTGCTCGGTGGTGACGTAATTTGCCAGCACTCCCAGGATCGAGCGATCGAGAAATGGGTGTGCAAACGTGGCGTACTCCAGTTGGCGGCCAGGGAAGCGCGCAGCTATCGACGCACCTGAAAGCTTGCATGCTTCTATAGTGGCTTTGGCGAGAGCCGCAGCAACGATATAAAGCTCGCCGTTGTGCTCCAGCGCCACATACTCAAGATCGGGATGAAACGCCACAGCCATGGAAGCTGGAAGCGTCCATGGAGTTGTCGTCCAGATAATGGTTGAAACCTTTTTACCTGCAAGCGCCGGATCAATTTTTGCCGGATCGCTGGTCAGGCGATATTTCACCCACACGCTGGGGCTGGTGTGGTTAGAGTACTCAATCTCGGCTTCTGCCAGAGCGGTTTTGTCATGAATGCACCAATAGACCGGACGAAGGCCTTTATAGACCGCGCCGTTTTCCATGAAGTCAAACAGTTGGCGGACGATCTCCGACTCATAATGCGGCGACATGGTCGAATACGGTTTGTCCCACCGGCCAAGGATGCCGAGGCGCTTGAACTGCTCGCGCTGGATGTTGAGAAATTTTTCTGCGTATGCGCGGCATTCCCGACGCACAGCAATGGCCGGTATCTCCAGCTTTTTGCGGCCAAGCTTTTCGTCCACCTTAATTTCAATGGGCAGACCGTGGCAATCCCAACCGGGAACATAGGGTGAATCGAACCCCGCCATGGTTTTGGACTTCACGACAAAATCTTTCAGGCATTTATTGAGTGCGTGGCCCTCATGGATTGCGCCATTAGCGTAAGGAGGGCCGTCATGCAGGACGTAAGTGGGCGCGCCGCGGCGAGACTCGCGAATCTTCCGGTAGATATCCATCTTCTCCCAGCGCTCAAGCCACTTGGGCTCGTTCTGAGGCAGGTTCGCCTTCATAGAGAATTCGGTTTTAGGAAGATTCAAGGTCTTCTTAAGTTCAAGCGGCGGGCGCATTTTCACTCCGAAAGGGGTTAATTTCTCATTATAAACATCAGAGTGACGGGTTGGCGCTTGACGCGAAAGACCAATGACGAGTTGGCCCCGGATGTTACGAAAGTTTCAACGTAATTTAGCCATTCTTTACAAATCGTAAGGCACAATATGAACATCCAATGAAACACGCGCCCACTTTGAATCCAAGGGAACACGAGGACAGAACATTGCCTAAAGAAAATTCCTCGCCCACGGCGACGCACCATTCAGGCGAAGATGAGGCACAGAAACTTCACCTAAGAAATACAACTCTCACCCAGAATCCCTCATCTGGTATGAGTGTAAGCAGATCACATGAATTCGGTAGTGAAAAGGTTTCTCGGGTCGGACCAATGGCGAATCACGTAATCGTTCCCAATCAGTTCTTCGGTAAGGATGTTCCCAAGCTCAACGGCCTTCCGCAGATGCATCAGTCGATGCTGACGTCTCTATTCCAGAACGTCAAGGAAGCGATATTCCCGGAAAAGTTGCCGCCTCTCCGAATTACCGCACGTCCTGTAAACGTTGGTGAGATCTGGACAACTGCCCGGCCCAAAAAGGCAACCTCGGGTTCACTCACGCTGCACGCATTCGCAATTGCGGGCCTCATCGCGATTTCCCTTTGGGGCGGACACGCCGCCAGTGTGGTGAAGCCGGAAGAGCACGTAACGCTCATTGCTCCGCCTCTTACCGATTATCAACCGGTCATGAAGCCGGTTGAAGCTCCCAAAGCTCTGGCGGGCGGCGGCGGTGGTGGCAACGCTTCAAAGATTTTTGAAAGCAAAGGACACCTGCCAAAGGTGGCGCCAGAGCAGATTGCGCCTCCTACGGTTGAGGTCCTGAACAACAAACCAAAACTGGCGGTGGAAGCAACCGTGGTTGCGCCGGCAAACGTGAAACTGCCGGATAATCCCAACATGCCGAACCTGGGTAATCCCATGTCAGCCCGCGTAACTGGACCTGCTTCCAATGGAAGCGGTACGGGCGGCGGCATCGGATCCGGATCCAGCAACGGTATTGGTTCTGGCACCGGCCCGGGACATGGTCCGGGACAGGGCGGCGGTTTTGGCGGCGGCACCTACAAACTTGGCGATATTGGAGTAACCGCTCCGGTGGCCAAATTCACGCCCGAGCCGGATTTCACGGAAGAAGCCCGCAAAGCCAAGTATCAAGGCACGGTGGTTCTGGCTGCAATCGTCGGTCCCGACGGGCGTCCACGCAACATCAGAGTCGTCCGGGGGCTGGGCATGGGCCTGGATGAGAAAGCTGTTGAACGGGTAAAGACCTGGCTGTTTGAACCTGGAAAGAAGAATGGCACGCCGGTAGCGGTTGCGATGAATTTTGAGGTGGATTTCCGACTGTTCTAATACTGCGTTTATCCACACACTTGAGAAGGAGAGGAGAACCTGCCTCTCCTTTTTGTTTTTAAGCCCATTCTCACCGCAAAGGACGCAGAGGGCGGGTAGTGGTACAGTTTGAAAAATCAGAGAAAAGATAACGGGCCGGTTTTGGTGTCGGCCTTGAGGGGACGTTTTTCCCATCTCCTTGCGAGCCATTCAAATTCTTGGAAGAGTGTAGAAATTTTCTTTTTGTATCTAAACTCCATTACGAATGCACGAAGCGCGGCCCAGTCTTTTAGTACGGTGGAGTATCGATTTCGTTTGTAGGTATATTCATCGAATGCAGCCTCGCGGATACCGGACGCTGCAAATTCATAGGCATTGAGAATTGCCATAACCGACTTATATGCTTGGGAAGTGTTGTCGTCGAGGTGCTTGCAAAAGTTTGACTCGCCAGCACCTAACAGTTCATGGAAGTGCTGACGAGCCTCAATTAATTCAGGGTCTTTTGTTTGATGAATTACAAGATCAATCGTTGCGCGGCGTCTCTCTTGTCTGCCGCTCGATTTGATTGTTAAAATTCCTAAAAATGCGGAGACTGCCAAAATCGCATTTTGCACCCAGAACCCGCCGGTCTCTCCGAGTAGCTTCCACTCAGTTAGGACTTTCGGGTCAGGCAAGGCTTAATCAACCCATCCTTCGCGCATAATGAGAACCTCCATTTACACG
>JBAVLE010000184.1:0-18712 GCA_049688735.1 Candidatus Angelobacter sp.
AAATACGACAAGACGAACAGTATGACTGCCGTCGAGCCTCCCGCAAACACTAACTTCCGCCGTGTAAAAAGCATGCTCCACCACCGCCGTACAGAAGCGCCTTGCTTGTTCGGTTCTCTTTTCCGCTTTTCCAACGCTAACGCAAGGTCATTTGATATCTCTGTAATATTCGGCTTGCCGACCTCCCACGCCAACATCTCTCGCGAAAGGCCCTTCAGATCAGCTGCCAGTTCCTGGCATTGCGCGCAATGCTCCAGATGCGCCGCCGCCGCGATCGCGCGATTCGTCGCCAGCTCACCGTCCAGGTAGGCCATGAGTTCTTCTTGTTCGATTGGATGATTGCTCTTGCTCATGATTGTGCCTCGCCCCCAGCGCCGCCGCGCGCTCTGCTTTGCGTCTTCCGTTTCGGTTCCAGAAAGCCCTTCAATGCCATGCGTGAGCGAAATAGCCGTGATCGCACCGTGTTCACCGGTAGGCGCAGCAGCTCGCCAATCTCTACATAGTTAAGCTGCTCATATTCCCGCAGCATCAAAATCTCTCGCTGGCCTGAGTCTAATTTCTCCAGCGCCTGCCGCACCCACAGCGCTTCTTCAGATGGTCCATCTTCTGCTGGGTCATAGTGTTCATCGATCTGCGGCTCATTGCCGGATATTTTCCGCCGCTCAGCCGCCAGCAGCTTTAGCGCGATTCCGTATAAATATGTCTTGACCTGCGCTCGCGGTTCGTATCGGACAGCAGCGCGTATCACGGCCAGAAAGGTTTCTTGCATCAGGTCTTCAGCGCGGTCTTTGCTGGCCAGCCTCCGACGGAAGAAGCCATACAAAGGCTCGCGATAGCGGGCAAATAACTCTTCGAACGCTTCGCGCGAGCCGCGCTGGAACTCGATCATCAGGGCTTCATCGCTGATCATTGCTCTTCATCACCGGTCTTCATCACCCAGAATCGTTGCCACCTGCGGTTGTCTTTTCCTTGCCGGCGGCCCAATCGTCTGTCCCAAACCCGTTGTCTCTACATCCTTAATGTCTCAAGTAGAACGAAAGTTTCCGAAAATCTTTCCCAAACCCATGTTTATTGAGACTGCCGCGTCGGGGCCACAATCGCCGACTTCCAAGTAACGGTTAGCATCTGAATTTCAGGTCAATGGCCAACTACCATTTTTGCCAATCGCCTGGCTGGGTGCTGACGGCTGATTGCTGAAGTGCTCTGTTAAAATTTCTTCATCTTGAACTGAGGCGGTTTCTATTGAGACAACTCCCTGCAATCGTGGTCCATGGCGGCGCCTGGGCCATCCCTGACGACATGGTGGAAGCGCACACCCAAGGCGTGCAAAAAGCCCTGGATATAGGCTGGCACGTTCTGGAGGGGGGCGGTTCGGCGCTGGACGCTGTGGAAGCTGCAATCGTGTGCATGGAAGACGATGAGACCTTTGACGCTGGCCGAGGTAGCTTTCTCACTCGTGACGGCCGCGTGCAACTCGATGCCCTCATGATGGATGGCGCTACGTTGCGGGCCGGCGGCGTGGGATGTGTTGAACGCATTCGCAACCCCATTCGCGCATCACGCCTGGTGCTGGATAAAAGCCCGCACGTATATTTTGTTGCGGAAGGCGCGGAGCGTTTTGCCCAGGAGCACGGCATGGCTCTGTGCCGTAATGAAGAGCTGGTGATCGAACGCGAGATCCAGCGCCTGAAAGAAGCGCAGGAAAAAGAAGCTGCCGGCCAGCCTGACCTCACGTTTGCCGGCCCGCTTTCCAGCCATGACACGGTGGGCTGCGTTGCGCTCGACGCCAATGGCAACATTGCCGCGGGCACTTCAACCGGAGGCACGCTCAACAAAGCTCCCGGCCGCGTGGGAGACTCATCGCTCATCGGCTGCGGCTGTTATGCCGACAATCTAAGCGCTGCCGCATCTTGCACCGGATGGGGCGAGCCCATCATGAAACTGGTGCTGGCCAAATGGGCTGCCGACCGCGTCCGCACCGGCGGCGCGCCTGACTTGGTGACGCGGGAAGCCATGCAATACCTAAAAGATCGCCTCAACGGACACGGCGGCATGATCCTGCTGGACCAGCGCGGCCGCTTTGGCATCGCTCACAACACGCCGCGCATGGCCTGGGCTTACAAGAATACCGAGCGGGAAAATGTAGGGATCAATTGCTGAATAGCACTCAGCCCTGAGCAATTTGCAATCAGCAATTGGCAACTAGCCAAAACAGGCCGCGAATCAACACAAATGCGCGAATTGAATTTGCGCTGGGATTCGTGTTCATTCGCGAGATTCGCGGCTACTTCTCCTGATCTGCGTTGATCCGCGGAAATCAGCGGCGAAAGCACTTACTTGTCATAATGCAACAGCGAAAACACTTCTGTCCCATCAAACTTCTTGCGGCCATTCAAAAAATCCAGCTCCACCACAAAGCCCATGCCTTCCACCTTCGCGCCCAATGATTGTGAAAGTTGCAGACAGGCATTCGCTGTTCCGCCCGTGGCAAGCAGGTCGTCCACGATAATCACTCGCTGATCCGGTTTAATTGCGTCTTTATGGATTTCCAGCGTGTCCGTGCCGTATTCCAGATCGTAAGTCCACTTCACCGTTTCAGCGGGGAGCTTGCGTGGCTTGCGGATGGGCACAAACCCGGCATTCAGCCGATACGCCAAGGCGGGTCCAAAGATGAAGCCGCGCGCCTCGATGCCCAGGACCAGGTCGATATCGTGGTTGATGTAATGCTCCGAAAGCGCATCAATGAGCGTGGCAAAGCCGGCTTTGTCTTTCAACAAAGTCGTAATGTCATAAAACAAAATTCCCGGCTTGGGAAAATCCGGCACTTCGCGGACCAGCTTCTTCAGGTGCTCGCAGTTCAATGCGGCTTTCGGCTCCATCTACCATGCTCCTTCAATGCGAAAAGTTGCAAGACCATCTACCGGCTCGGCCGGTAATTCTGTAACTTCGTCCACCCGCGCCGCACGCGGCCCCTGACGCAATTTGCCAGCGAACGCCGCATGCTGCTGATCGCTTCCCATGGCCAGCGCTTCTACTGTGCCGTCAATGTTGTTCCGCACCCAGCCGGCCAGTCCCAGCGACCGCGCTTCATGGTCAACAAACCAGCGGAAGCCCACGCCCTGCACACGTCCGCGAACTATGTAACGTTTGGCGATCATAAAAAGCATTTAGCACTCAGCATTCAGCCAAACTTTTTTACCGCAACGGGCGCAAAGAGCGCAAAGGAAAGTTCAGGGATTCAGAATTGAATCTCCTGTTTCTTCCCATTTCTTCACCCCTTTGCCACCTTCGCGTCCTTTGCGGTAAAGAGTTTGGCTGATTGCTTCTGAGAGACTACGCCCGCGAGAGATACGCGCCTTCAGCCGTGTCCACGCGAATTTTTTCGCCTTCATTGATGAAAGGCGGCACCTGTACCACCAGTCCCGTCTCTGTCTTGGCCGGTTTGGTCACACTGGAAGCCGTGGCTGATTTCAATCCAGGCTCGGTCTCTACCACGGTCAGTTCTACGGTCTGCGGCAGTTCGATTCCAACCGCTTTCCCATCGTAGAACTCAACTTTGATTTGCAGGTTCGGCGTCAGGTAATCCACGGAATCGCCCAGTGTGTCCTTGCTCAGGTGCGTCTGCTCGTAATTCTCGGTATTCATGAAGCAATAGCTATCGCCATCTTGATACAGAAATTCCATGGGGATTTCGTCCACCGTGATCTTTTCAATGGGATCGCTGGAGCGGAAGCGGTGTTCAAACATGGCATTCGTGCGGATATTCCGCAGCTTGGCCTGGATAAAGGCGCGCAAGTTGCCGGGCGTGCGGTGTTCCACCGTAAAGACCAGATGAAGGTCATTGTTGTGTTTAATAATCATCCCCGGACGCATCTGGGTTGCTGGAATTGCCATGTGATCAACTCTCTCCTAAGAACGATTGCTGTCAATTTTGATGAGGCTTGTCTGGTTCCTGCGGAAACTGTGTTAGCAGACGATAGGCCTGTCTTTCTAAGCCTGCGGCAGTGACTTTAAATTTTACCTCAAATAGCGGACTCGCATCAGTCTGTACCAGGTAAAAAGTCGCGGTACCTCCGTTTCCGGACAACATTCGATCAGCGTACGTTTTCTAACTTAATAAGAAGCCTCATTTCACGTATTCAACCGCCAAGGAGATAACCCCGATGAAAGCCCGCAAGACCGACGAAAAACCAAAAAACAAGAATGCCCAGGCTAGAGTATCTGCGAAAAAATCTTCGGGCAATGGTCCTCGCGGGCGGGAGGATTCGTCAGTGCGCGGAAGAGAGTCCGGTCAGGTGCGCGGCGAGGACGCCGGCGGTTCCGACAACGAACAGGGAATCAGCAACCGCGGTTCGCGCCAGGAAGCCCAACGGCAACAAAAAGTTGCTCCCGGGCGCGCAAAAACTAAGTCGTCGCGCAGCACCAATCAGCGGCGTGCCAGCTAACGACAAGAATGCAAGTAAACAGCAGGAGCCTGACATGATGGACCATGCGTATTCCGAGGAACGAGACCGCCAGTCGGAGACCAGTAACGCAGTTACTTGGTTGCTGGCCGGGATTGCCATTGGCGCTGCCGCCGCCCTCTTGCTGGCTCCTTCTACCGGCCGTGAAATTCGCAGCGCTCTTGCTTCCGGTTACCGCCGAACCGTTAATGGCGTGAGTCGAGGCAGGCAGCAGCTTCGCCGGCATGGCTCAAATTTGCTCAGCTTCAGCCGTCGGCGGTCGAGTTAGCTGAAACAAAAAAGGCATAGCCCTTTTGAAACTTAGCTCAGCAACTGCCTTGCGTCACATTCACGCCTTCAATCGGCACTTCCGCCCCGCTACCCCTGTAATTGTGAATCTGCCTTTCGAAGATGCCAACACGCGGCAGGCTTCATGGGCTCGCTTCAGCTCCGGGTGCGGTATATTCAAGATTCCGATTGACTCGCCAAAAACAGTGAGCAGCAAGACCCAAATTCGGCGAAACACGGCCACAGACAATGAAGCATAGGACCAAGTCCCAGGAACTGCATGCGCGCGCTTCGCGCGTAATCCCAGGCGGCGTCGATTCGCCGGTGCGTGCCTTCAAATCGGTTGGTGGTGAGCCGCCGTACATCGTGCGCGGCAAAGGCTCGCGCATCTGGGACGCCGATGGCAATGAATACATTGACTATGTCGGCTCGTGGGGGCCGCTGATTCTGGGGCACGCCTTTCCCAGCGTGGTGGAAGCCGTAGAAAAGGCCAATCGAGATGGCGCCAGCTTTGGCGCATGCACCCCGGCTGAAGCCGAGCTGGCAGAAGCAGTGATTGAAGCGTTTCCCTCAATGGACAAAGTTCGCTTCGTCAGCTCAGGCACAGAAGCCACCATGTCGGCCATTCGCCTGGCGCGGGCATTTACAGGACGCAAATACATCGTCAAGTTTGAAGGCTGTTACCACGGCCACGCTGATTCGCTGCTGGTAAAAGCAGGCTCGGGCGTGGCGACGCTGGGCATTCCCGGCTCTGCCGGCGTGCTGGATGAGCAAGCAAAGTTTACTCTGGCGCTGCCCTTCAACAACCAGCAGGCAGTGCAAGAGGTATTCTCTAAGTTCAAAGACCAGATTGCCTGTGTGATCGTTGAGCCGGTTGTGGGCAACATGGGCTGTGTGCCGCCGGGCAAAGGCTATCTGGAATTTTTGCGGACGATTACCGCGCAGCACGGCGCAGTGTTGATTTTTGACGAAGTAATGACCGGCTTCCGCTTGAGCTTTGGCGGCGCGCAGGAGCTCTACAAGATCAAACCTGACCTCACGACCCTGGGCAAGATCATTGGCGGAGGTCTACCCGTTGGCGCTTACGGCGGCCGCGCTGAACTCATGGATATGGTCGCGCCACTCGGTCCCGTGTATCAGGCCGGGACACTCTCCGGCAATCCCCTGGCCATGGCAGCCGGAATCGCGACGCTGAGAGAACTGAAGAACCGTCCAGAAATCTACCAGCACCTGGAGCAGCGCAGTGCAGCGCTGGTGGATGGCGTTCTTTCCGCCGCGAGACGGAAAGGCGTCGCGCTTACCGCCAACCGCGTGGGATCGATGTTCACTTGGTTTTTCCAGGAGAGCCAAGTCCATAACTGGGACACCGCAACCAAATCAGATACGCAGGCCTTCGGCAGGTTCCATCGCGCCATGCTGGAACAGGGCGTTTACCTGCCCCCCTCCCAATATGAAGCCATGTTCATGAGCACGGCGCACTCGGAGCCAGATATAGAGCAGACGATTGAAGCGGCGGCGAAGGCGCTCTGATCAGTGAACCGTCAGAGGGTCCCGGGGCGACTTGCCTGACGGTATTAAGGGAATTTAGTAATTGGGTAATTTTGTAATTTGTAAATTGCCTTGAACCGGCTGTATTCAATTACCCATTTACCAAATTACTTAATTACCAATTTCTTTTAGATCCCTACCGCCCCATAGTCCGTGCCTGTTTCCGTATCCCGCACTTTTTCTCTTTCATAGGCGCGATAAGGATTTCGTTGTGTGCCTAACCGCCGCTTGCGTAATTCGAATCCGGCATACAATCCGCCCGCCAGCACTGCGGCTGCAAGCGCGGCAATGGACATTACGCGTCCAGGGTTATCGAGCAGAGGCCGGGCAATATGTGAAGCCGTCATCGCCACCCGTGCGGGCAGTCCCATGGCATGGCGAAAATCATTCAATGATTCTTTCCCGCCGCGCTCCAGAGCACGATACGCATACAGCGAGCTGTAAGCCATGGGCATATCCAGATCTTGGCCGCCATTTACCACCGCATGGTCAACCTTGCGCTCTTCCTGCGCTTCCAGCAACTCCTGAATTGCCTGCCCAAGTCCTGCTGGCTTGGACCAGAGTGAAAGAAAAGCCACGCGACCGGATTTATCAATCAGGAAAGCCGGATTCGGCAGTTTGGAGTATTTTCGATGGATGGACCCGCGCAGATCGTCCACCAGGATCGGCATTTGCATGTCTTCTTCGTCACGCAGAAGCCGCGCAGCCTCAGTCTTTTCGCGCATGGATTTATGCGCCGGAATCACTTCGCCGGGATGAGCTTCACGCACATAAACAAAAAGAAATTCAATTTCATCGCCGCGAAAGCGATCATAAAGCTCGTTGATCTGGCCGATCGAGGCGGCGGTCATGGGGCAAGTTGCCGAGCCAAAAACCAGCAGAACGTTCTTCTTCCCGGCGTAGTCGCTTAAACGGACGGTTTCGCCGTCAAGGGTCGTGGCTTTGAAGTCGGACGCTTGCACGCCGGGTCCGGGGCCGGAAAATGAGCTGCGGGCCAGATCATGAAAGAGTTCGCGGGAAAAGTGTTCGTAATTGTAAGTACCCAAACCCAGCATTTTCACTCCTAGTGAGAGCCCGCGCGCGTTTGCCGTTACCCAGCTACGTCCAAAATAACAGGGCGACAACGGTTTCGATGCCGCTGGCGCTTCCACTGTTTTCTAAGCTACCCTGTCTAAAATTATTTGACCACTGATAAAATGAATGGCTTCTTGAGCAGGGCCGGCACTTGCAGTATAAGCCCCGGTGAAAGATTACGTGGAGGAATGAATGGCAGCTTTGAAAGCTGGAGAAATGGCCCCGGAGATCGAGCTTCCGGCAGTGACGGGAAAACAAAGACACAAATTCAAGCTCAGTGATCTTCGCGGCAAAAAGAACGTGGTTCTTGCGTTTTACCCGTTGGACTGGAGCCCAACTTGAACGAATGAAATGTCGGCGTACGGCACGTATCTGCCAAAGTTCGCCGAACATGATGCCCAGGTCGTGGGCATTAGCCCGGATTCAATTTACAGCCATCTCGCCTGGCAAGAGAAGTCGATTGGCTGGCTCGAATATCCTCTTCTGAGCGATTACTGGCCCCACGCCGGAGTGGCCCAGCAGTTTGGCATCCTGCGCCTGGGAGAGCCTCTGCCAGGAATCAATGATCGCGCTATTTTTATCGTGGATAAACAAGGAAAGATCACATTTTCCAAGACTTACGAACTTGGCCAGGAACCGGACTATGAAGAACTGGTGACGGAATTGGGAAAGATCAAGTAAGAGCAGCTCGATGAGTGATCAAAAAGAAAACGCCCTCGTCGAATGAGGGCGTTTTATATTCGATGGAAGGAGCGCTATTTCTTTGCGGTCTTCTTACCTGCTGCTTTCTTCGCTGCAGGCTTCTTGGCCGCGGAAGTTGCCGGTGCTTTTGCAAGCATGTCTTCAATGATCTGGTCCAAGTTGGTGCGGTCCTCAACTTCAACTGCCGGAGTTGCTGGGCCGCCATTGCCTACAACGAAAATAGTGGGAGTGTGTTGCAGGCCGATTTGCGTTCCCATTTGGCGGTCAGCCAGGATCTTGGCTTTGAGCTCTCCATCAGGGTCCACAACAAAGGGAAGCGGCGCCTTGTTGTCATCGGCAAACTTTTGGACATATTGGTGCAGGTTCCCTTTATCAATCCCAGGCTGATTTTTAAAGATATAACCGCGGAAGTCGTCGCCCAGCTTTTCTGATTTGGTGTCAAAGTAGCGGGCAAATACTGCTGCATCAAATGACCAGGGATGCTGTTGCAGCGGAAAGTCATGCAACACCACGGGAATATTGTGTTTCTTCGCGGCTTCCCAGACCACCGGATAAGCGCGCGCACAGTCAGGGCACTCTAGGTCCTCAAACATTACAATGGCCGCGTGGGCGCCCGGAGGCGGCTTAAGCGACGAACCGTCTGCAGCGCGGCTGACGGCTGGAGCAAAGGCAAGCGCGAACGCTGCGGCTGTGTGAATCAAACGTTTTACCAATGTATTCATTTTGCTGGTCATCCTATCTTCTTAGGTGTTCTGCTGATATTTTTCTTGCGGACTGCGGCCTTTGCCGGAAAGTTTACTTTTGCGGCAGCCATCGGGTGCGCTTTGGTGAGCACGTCAATCATCTGCTCCAGCTTTTCCCGGATTTTTACTTCCTCCACCAATGGTTGGGAAACTCCGCTATTACTTACAACCCAGATTGTGGGAGTATGTTCCACTCCAATGCGCTGTCCCAGCAAGTAATCTGCTTTCACCAAATCAGCCAGCTTGCCATCTGGGTCTTTATCGGTAGGGACAGCCATTTTCTTCTCGGCGGCAAATTTTTGTACCCATTGCAGCAGATTGTCCCGGGTTATTTGCGTCTGGTTCGCATAGATAAATTTACGGAACTCATTGCCTAAATCGGTCGATGTCTTGTCGAAGTTGCGGGCCCACACTGCTGCTTCAAAGGCCCAGTTATGCATGGGCAACGGGAAATCATGCAGCACTACCGGGATTTTATGGGCGTCCGCGGTCTCCCAGACCACAGGATAGACCTTGGAGCAGTCAACGCATTGCAGGTCTTCAAACATGACGATTGCAACCTCGGCTCCGCGGGGTGGCTTGAGCAGGGTAGCATCAGCGGCAACGGCGCTTGATGCCAGCGTAAGCAGCGCGATAAAGACAAAATTCAGGCGCAATTTCACTCCCTGGCTTCTATTCTACGTGAGCCACCATCTTTGCACTTAGGCTGGAGTGGTCTCAAAAGTGAAACTTAAGGCTGCCGCCCAGCGTGCGTGACGGAGCAAACTGAATCGGAATCTCCTCGCTCTCTTTCGATATCCTGTAGCGGTTGTCGGTCAGGTTCGTCGCGTCCAGTTCCAAATCAAGACGGCGGGATTCGGCCTTCCACATGTTGAACCCAGCGCCCAGGTCGGACGTAAGATGCTGGTCCAGCCGAGGCCCATTTTCCACGATGGTTCCGCTGCCGTAACGCAGAGCAATGCCGATCCATGAACTTCTCCAGCTGTTGCGATAAAAAAGATTGGCGGTACCGGTGTGTGTCTGGTCAAAGGCTGGCTGAATGCGCTCACCTGGATCAAGAGGCTCGTCGCCGGTAAACCCACCCGTTACCGGACCATAAAAGAAGGTGCGGGCAAGCGTATATTGCACGCGAGCGCTCACGCCTAGCCGTTCCAGGCTGCGCACATTCAAAATCACATCAGCGCCGCTCGATCGGGCTGTGTTGAAGTTGATGGGAAGAAACAAACGCGAGATGCTGATTTCATGGTTCTCAAAGCTGTTATGGCCGGTGTGCGTATAGGCATCAACCTCAAGCGCTACTTGCGGATGAAGTTCCTGCTGTATGCCGACTTCAAAATAGTTTTGCGTATAAGCGCGAACATTGCCCACGCGCTGACCGGGATCGGCGGCGTTGTTGCCTATAAAGCTGGCCAGCAGGGAATACTCGATTGGAGGCGGAGAAAACAATCGATTGTACGATGCATGCACCACCGATTTTGTGCGCGTGATGTGATATGCCACGCCCACGCGCGGGCTGAGCTGCACATGCGTGTCCACCAGATCAAAGTAGTCATAGCGCGCGCCCATGTCGACGGTAAGATTTTTGAATGGCGAAAAGTGGTCTTGCAAATAGAGGCCGGCTTGCCCGCCTTTTACTCCACCCCTGAAGCTGAAAACTCCGCTGGCATCGAGGTCGAAAATTTCGGCGTCGCCACGACCGTCAATGAAAAAGCTTTCCAGTTCACGCAGCCGCGTCAGATCAACACCGGCTTTAAAGACGTGCCCGTGCCATAAATGCACCACATCACTCTTGGCTCCAACTGTTAGCGTGCTGCGCGATCCAATGGAAAGCGGCGTGATGGGATCAGACGTCGGCAGGATGCGATCTGAGCCAATGCGCTGATAGATGGAACTGGAGAGAACCGTGTCGGGAGAAAATGAGTGTCCCCAGGTAAGGATTGCGGTCTGCTGGCGGAGATGTCGTGACGGATCGCGGCCTACATCCTGGTCTTCCGGCAGATTGGGCTGCTGGAAATTTGCGCCACTGCCCATGAAGAGCAACTTGAAATTATTTTTTCCGCTGGCCCAATCCAGCTGCGTGGTACCGCGAAGCGCAGAGCCAAAGTCGTGCAGCTCAATTGGGTCGGGAGGATCAAGAAAGCGGCCAGAGGTGAATCCGTCCGCAAAGAGGTAGTAGCCAAGCTTGCCTTTTGCGCCGCCATATTCAGCGTTCAGGTCGTAATTGTCTTGCGTGGCTCCGCGAAAATTTACTGACCCATGATCTTGCATGTCGCGACCGGAGCGCGTAGTGATATCCAGAACACCGCCAAACCGATTGCCGTACTCGGCGGTAAAGCCGCCCGTCATCAGGTCAACCGTCTCAAAGATCTGAGGGCTGGCGCCCGGGCTGAATTGCGGCTGCGTGTTGTCCAGGAAAGAAACGCCATTAATGAATTCATGCAGAGAAAATTCATTGCCGCGCACGTTGATGAAGTTGTCATGGCTTTGGCTCGCGCCCGGCATCAGGTTCGCGACCAGATTGCTGGTGTTCTCCACCATCGGGTCCATCAGCCGCTCAAGCTGCTCATGGCTGAAGGCCTGTGAACTGCCGGTCCGGCCCGGATCGATTGTCTGATTTTGCGCGGTTACTTCTACATTTTCAGTAACCGTAGTCTTTGGAGCGAGCTCGATTGTCAATGAGATTGTTTCGCGCGGCGGCAGCACCATTTGGTAGTCGCGGGCGAAATAGCCCGATGCCTCAGTCTTGACGACATATTGGCCGGCATTCACCGCAGCAAAATGGAACCGGCCATTGGCGTCAGCTACGGTCTTTTGCCCCGGCGTGGAAGCTCCTGCGTGCGTGAGAGAAACTCGGGCGGCGGGGATGGGCTCTCCAGCAGAAGTTTTCACCACCCCTTCCACGCTCGATTGAGCCACGCAGAAGGACGCAGCCAGGATGAAAGGGGCTAAAAGGATCCAGTGAATCGTGCGCAAAACAGTCTCCAGAAAGCAAGGAATTCAGTGTTCGATTTTACCTTAGCTGCTGAAAAAGCTGCTATGGAGTTTGGACGCAAAACGACAGGCCAGAGGAACAGGATTTAAAATGGGGGGACGAAATGCACAATGGCGTGATCGCGGTCACAACAAGCGAGCATGCAAACCAGATGTTTAGAAGAACTTTTGTGGCGAAAGGAAAGCTATCTTCTCACGGCCCTTTTTGATGATGCTTCCCACCCAATGCAACACGCCTGTTTTGGGCTGTTCCTGACGCGACGATTTCACAGGATAAAACTCTTCATAAAAAGAAAAGTCGGCTGGCGTGGCAGTGATGGCCAGCGCAGAATGGTTCTGAGTTCTTGCCTCAAACTGTGGTTTTGTGCTGTGGTCCAGTAAAGCAGACCTGTTCACTGACGGAACAGACGCATGCAAGCTAACGGCAAAACTCGCGATCACGAGCGAACAGAGTAGGCGGCGCACCCTTTGATTATACGAGGCATTGGCAGGAGGCAGAACTTGGCAGACAGTAGAAAATTACCCTAGTTCTTTAGTGCTATGGCGGATCTGCGTTGTCTTGGTAAGGCCCGAAACCGTGACAAATTGTTTGTCGGCATAGCGCTCCAGCAGCTTACCGGTTGCTTGGACTGTAAGCTCGCGATCCGTTCCGAAAACCACATGTCCGCCATCGTGCAGCAGCACGATTTCTCCTTGTGGCTTTTGGCCGGAATGCAGCTGTCGACTCACCTTTTCAACAATCTGGTCTGCTGATTTCGCGCTCCAGTCATTGCCGCTCACCGACCACATGACAGGACTAAGGCCCATGCGACCGCTCGTTCGTAGGACATTGGGTCGGCGTCCGCCAAAAGGGGGCCGAAAAAGCGTTACCTTCTGCCCCAGAGCACCTTCCAGGGAGTTGGTGCAGTCGGCAAGTTCCTGGCGCAACCGCGCGGGTGAAACCAGAATCAGGTTGGGATGGCTGTCAGTATGGTTGCCAATTTCATGCCCTGCGGCCAATATGGCGCGGGCGATATCGGGACGCTGCCGCACATATTTGCCGATGAGAAAAAATGTCGCCTTGGCGTTGTGCTTTGCCAGCACGTCCAGCAAATTCATCGTGTGCGGATCGTTGGGCCCATCGTCAAAGGTAAGCGCCATCTGGTTGGGATCGCTGCCGTGCGTGAGCGTACGCCCATAAAGCTGCGACGAAGGCGCCATTGTCGCGTATCCGGCATAACTGACGCCGGCCGCAGCGGCGGAAGCAAGCGTGATGTAGGGCCAGAGCATGAGACAGAGATTGGCTAATTGAGTAATTTGGTAATTGAAAATCGTCCGAGCTTCGAGTGCTTTAAAGGCCGGAGTAGGAGTGAATGCTCCGAAAATCTGGCTTTCAATTACAAAATTACCAAATTACCCATTTACCAAATTTTATCTGCGCTGAAACGCTTTCACTATCAATCACTTCATTGCCCGGCGCTCCAGCTTTCCACAGCCTGTTAACTGATTGCACATTGCCAGCGGACGGTTTGCCATATATGCTGCGTTCAAGTCAGCCGACTTGCGATCGATATCAGTGACTCGTCTATTAGTGAAACATGGCCAAGCTTTTTGAACCACCACAATATATAGCAGTGGAAGGGCCCATCCGCGTGGGCAAGAGCACGCTGGCCAATATCATTGCGGACCGGCTGAACGCCCAGCGCGTGATCGAGCCGGAAGACAATCCTTTTCTCCGCGCGTTTTATGAAGGCGAGCGCGGGGCAGGATTCCAGACCCAGTTTGCTTTTTTGGTCAGGCGCTTTGAGCAGTTGCGTGCCTTGGAAGTCGGGGCCAAGTCCCGCAAGACCATCGTGGCGGACTACATTTTTGAAAAAGACAAGATTTTCGCTTACATCAACCTGAGCGATCCCGAGCTGGAAGTTTATAACCGCTATTATCAGCTCTTCCGTGAGCAGCTTCCCGCGCCGGACCTGGTGATTTATCTTCAGGCCTCGCCAGACGTGCTGAAGAAACGCCTGCGCAAAAAAAATATTGCCGGTGAAACCGCGGTAAGCGACGACTACATTGAAGAAGTAGTCAAGGCCTATGAGCACTTCTTTTTCCATTACACTTCGTCAGACCTACTGGTTGTGAACACCAACGACATCGATTTCGTTGAGCGCCATACTGACCTGCAAGAGCTGCTCCGCCGCGTAAGCGAGCCCATCCGCGGGACGCAGTATTTCCTGCCTCTGGGATCCACCGGCGCAGCCAGTGTGTAGAGACAAAAGTGAGATTCTCGGCTCTTCGTAGCGTGATTGCAAACAGAAATGCCCACCTTAAAGGTGAGCATTCTGTTGGAAAATTTCAAACCATCCACTAGGCTGCGGGCTTTTTACGGCCGGTTCCTGTTTTGCCCGTGGATTTTTCTTTCACATTAACCGCTCCTTCATTCTCAACGCGGACCTCTTCGTGTCGAACTGTGTCTGTTACCTGTTGATTATCCTGAACGGCCTGTTTACGCACCCGTACTTCTCCGGTGACAACAGGCTCCTTCACCACGCTGACCCGTTCTTCTGATACAGGCACACGGATTTCGCCCTCGTCGCCGATCTTGCCCGATAGAGGCTGCGCTTCTCCTGCCGAAACCCGTTCCACCACCACTTCTTCTCTTGTAACCGGGACAGAGATCGTCTGGTTTTCTGTAATGATATCTTTACGTAGGCGAATCTCGCCTTTTTCCACCCTCTGCTTTACCGCGCGAAGCATTTCGCCCCGAAGCTGGATGCGGCGCTCGTCGGCACCTGCTGCGGTGGAAGCTGTTCCAATGCCGCTGCCGGATGCCATGCCGCTGCCGGATGAAGCTGTTCCCTCAGCTTCAAAACCGGAAGTGCGCACATCACCATCGTGGTCTTCAATAATTTCGCGCGCTTCTTCCAGCCTCTCTGCCGGAGCAGACACAGTAATCACTGCTCCACCCGCGGCGATTCCGGAATTGTAATAGCGGGCGCGCTCGCTGGAAATGTTGCCATACGTACTTTCATGAGCGTTTTCATCGCCGATATATGTCTCATGTTCACCGGTAAAGAAATCTTTGATCTTGTCCCATGCGCTCCGGTCATCGGTTTTGCCGCGAGAAGCCGCTCCAAGTTCGCTGCTGGAATGTTCAGGCCTCGTGGATTCCGTTGAGCTGAAGCTGGGATCATCCGCCATGGCCAATCCAATCTGGCCTGAAGTAAAACCGGCATCTTTCAAATCAGAGATTGCGGCCAGTGCGTCAGACCGGTTCTTAAAGAAGGCATAAATTTGGCTAGAAATGTTGGATTGTACGTTCGGCATGGATGCAAACTCCTATTAGGCTGTAATTTTTTTGGCGTGAAATACATCGGATGCCTTTGCGCACGAATGGGTGTGTAGCTGTCCGCTCTTATTCCAGTGTTGGCCAGATCGCGTTGTGGAAATCTAAGTGACCTGAGGCGAAATCAGTTCGCGATTCGAAATCGGGAACCACGGACACCGCCTGTTAGACTTGACGCCATGGAGACCCACGATTCCGTCGATAGCATGATCGACGCATACGCGCAACAGGCTGTGATCATTGCGCGCGGGTTTAACGCCCGACTGGACTACAGCGAGAACTCTCTGCTGGAACTGGAAGGCATTTTGAGCCAGCTTGCGCTCGACCTGCCGCAGGGCGGCCCTTCCGCCGATGAACTGACAGAGATGTGCAAGATGTGGGGCTGCTATTTTGGAGAGGTGGTGCGCCGGCGGTTTAGCGGTGACTGGAGCATCGATACATATCCGGGCAAGCAATTCGCTACTTTGACTTTGACCGTGGCCGGCAACAAGCTTTTCCCCTCAATGAAAATTCATCGTCGCCTCACTGAGGGCGAAGCCGAAAATGTATGGTCGTTTTACAAGATGGTGAAAGCCAAGCTGGAGCCGGCGCAACGACCCAAATCAAACTAAGTCCTCAGGGAATTCGACAATCAAATCAGATTCAATTCATTTATTATGCTGCTTTGCGCCGCGACTTCCCCCGCGAGCTGCCTGAAGGACGCTTACGCGTGCTCTCCGCGGTCTCACGGTTGATCAGCTTGTTGAAGTTGCTCTGGTTGCCATCGGCGGTTGTTTCTTCAACCAGCAGAGCCAGGCTGCGTTGATCGAATTCATCAAACCACTCGTCCCAGTCGATCCGTTCGAGTTTCTCGTTCTCCTCACTGAATTCAGGAAAGTGAAGACGAATAACGCCCACATCCTCCTCGCTACCTGTCCCTTTCACATGCACGGGAACCGCATTGCGCTCTTCAGCCCACTGGCGGATTTCATCATGGTCCGTCAGACCCTGGTTCTTTCCCTGTGACCGCCGTGAAGATGAGCCGCGAGAAGTGCTGCCTGACGACCCTCCCCTTACGGAGTCACTGCTCTTCTTTTGCGATCTGCCTTGTTCGCTGCTGCCGGAACCGCTTCTTTTTGCAGTAGTGTTATTTTTGAATCAGACGCGGAAACTGCTTCTGGATCTGCTGCTCTTGGACGCTCCGTGTGAAGATGACATTCGCGCACCGGAAGAGCGCGAAGAAGTGTTTTTTCTTGATCTGCCGCTTGGTTTTGAAGGCATCGAAATCCCCTTTCTATTATCTTGTGCGATGAAACCGCTAGCTGCGCAGGATGCCAAGCATGCCACCAAATATCCCGCCACTCTCTGTGTGCGTACGAGTTTGTGATTAGATAGATAGGAAATATTCAGCGCGCGCTTCGCAGGCGAAATCCTGAGCAGGGCAAGAGATCTCTTGTAACGATGATTCAACTCTCCAATGCCGGAAAACGTTTTGGTCCCAAGGTCCTCTTTCAGGAACTCGATTGGCTGATTACACCGCAGGATCGCGTAGGGCTGGTGGGCGCGAATGGCACCGGCAAGACCACTCTGCTGAAAATCCTTGCCGGAACGGAGTCGCTCGACTACGGCACAATCACGCAACAGCGCGGCATCCAGAGCGGCTATTTGCCTCAGGACGGCCTGTCTCTATCCGGGCGCACGGTCTTTGCTGAATGTCTCTCAGTTTTTGAGCACGTACATCAAATGCAGCGTGAGCAGGAAGACTTGGCTCGACGCATGGCGGAAGTGGACCACGCAGGCGCAGAGTACCAGCAAATAGCAGAGCGCTTCCATCGTATACAGGCGGAAATGCAGGCACGCGATGGTTACACCATTGAAGCTGAAGTCGGTACAGTGTTGAACGGTCTGGGATTCAAGAAAGAAGATTGGCAGCGGCGAACGGAAGAGTTCTCTGGCGGCTGGCAAATGCGCATTGCGCTGGCGAAGCTGCTGCTGCAAAAACCCAACCTACTGCTGCTGGACGAGCCCACCAACCATCTTGACCTTGAAACCCGCAATTGGCTGGAACAGTATCTGGTTAATTATCCCCATGCTTATGTGCTGATCTCGCATGACCGCTATTTTCTTGACGTCACAGTGAAAAAGACCGCCGAAATATGGAACAAACAGGTTTTCTTTTATTCTGGCAATTACGAGAAGTATCTGGCCCAGAAAGCGGAGCGCCGTGCACAGCTTGAGGCCGCCTATGCCAATCAGAATGAAAAGATCGACCAGCTTGAGGCATTTATCAACCGCTTCCGGTATCAGGCGACAAAGGCCAAACAGGTGCAAAGCCGGATCAAAGAACTGGAGCGAGTGGAGAAGATTGAAGTCCCTCCGGAAGAAAAAGCCATCCATTTTTCTTTTCCGCAGCCTCGCCCCAGCGGGCGCATGGTTGCTGAAGCCAAAGATCTGGGTAAAAGTTACGGAGCCAAAAATGTTTTCTCCGGGGTAAACTTCGTAATCGAGCGCGGCGACCGCATTGCACTGGTTGGAGTAAACGGAGCAGGCAAGTCCACGCTGATCAAGCTGCTGGCCGGATCAGAGCAGGCCACTTCTGGCGAGTTGCGGCTGGGCCACAATGCAGATGTCGACTACTTTGCGCAGGACCAGTACAAAGCTCTTGATCCAAATGCGCGCATGCTCGACGACCTGTTTGAAGCCGCGCCGCGTTCCACGCAAACTGAGCTGCGCAGCCTGCTCGGCTGCTTCCTTTTCTCTGAGGATGATGTCTTCAAAACCATCGGCGTTCTTTCCGGCGGCGAGCGCAATCGCTACGCGCTGGCACGCATGTTGCTCCATCCGTCTAACTTCCTGCTGCTCGATGAGCCAACAAATCACCTTGACCTTCGCGCCAAAGACGTCCTGCTGGATTCATTGCAAAAGTTTACCGGCACGGTCGTCTTCGTTTCGCATGACCGCTATTTCATTGACAAGCTGGCCACGCGCGTTTTTGAAATTGGCGAAGGCCGCGTGGAAGTATTCCCCGGCAATTATGAAGATTATCTGTGGCGGAAAGAGGAAAAGCCCGCGGCTTTCGACGGCGAACCTTCCCCTGCTTCTCCTAATCCAGTCACTGCCGCCGCAACCAACCATCGGGAGCCTGAAGCACAAGCCGCGGCGGAGCCGAAGATAAAGCGGCTGAATCCCATCAAGTTGAAGCAGATGCGGGAACGCCTGGTGGAAGTGGAGGAAGAAATCGCAAGGCTGGAAGCAGCTATCACCACCGCAGAAATCGCGTTGCAAAACTTTGTGAGCGTGGAAGAGACACAACGCCAGACAGATTTGCTCGAACGCTCCCGAGAGGAACTACAACAACGCATGTCTGAATGGGAAGAGATGTCGACTCTGCTGGAGAGCTGAACCTCTTCACATCGGATTGGGAGACTCCTTTTTGTCTTCAGACAGCTGCGGTGGATTGACGGCTGGCGGCTGGATAACCGCTTGCGTCTGCTCCGGAACCGTGACCCAGCCAGTCAGCGCCCCAATTCGATTTGACTTATGATCGATTACACCAAGGCGCAACATGTAATTCCCCGGCACAAGATCGACGGATTGGTTACACGGCATTGCTGACTGCATGACTT
>JBAVLE010000185.1:0-19187 GCA_049688735.1 Candidatus Angelobacter sp.
ATGCGGGACCAGCCAGTCGGGCGTTCCCTCCGACCGGACCTCTTCCGGGGTCTTGCCGAACGCGAGCGCCTCGGCTTGTGCGAACACATTCGACATCAATACGTCGTGGTGGTTGCCTAGCGGGTTCAAGGTCTGGAAGAAGCCGATGAAATCGCACGGGATGAGCTTCGTTCCCTGATGAATGAGCTGATAGAAAGAGTGCTGACCGTTCGTCCCAGGCTCGCCCCAGAAAATCGGCCCAGTCTGATATTCCACGGACGCGCCGTCTAGTGTCACGTGCTTTCCGTTACTCTCCATGGTCAATTGCTGCAAATAGGCCGGGAAGCGCTTGAGGTATTGGTCGTACGGCAGGACTGCGATTGTCTGAGACCCGAAAAAGTTGTTGTACCAGACGGCGAGAAGTCCCATCAGCACCGGCAGATTGCGGTCAAAGGAAGCGGTGCGGAAATGCTCATCCATTGAGTGGAAGCCGGCGAGCATCGCGCGGAAATGGTCGGGGCCAATCGCGATCATCGTCGACAGACCGATTGCCGAGTCCATTGAGTAGCGCCCTCCGACCCAGTCCCAGAACTCGAACATATTGGCGGTGTCGATACCAAACTTCTTGACCGCGTTCGTGTTGGTTGAGACTGCCACGAAGTGGCGCGCGATCGCCTTCTCGTCTCCCAATGCATGGAGCGCCCACTCGCGCGCGGTGTGCGCGTTGGTCATTGTCTCAAGTGTCGTGAATGTCTTGGAGCAAACGATGAAGAGCGTCTCGTCGGCGCTTAGCTCGCGCGTGGCCTCGGCAAAGTCTGTGCCGTCCACGTTGGAGACAAAACGGAAAGTCATGTCGCGCGAGCTGTATCGCTTCAGCGCCTCATAGGCCATGACAGGGCCGAGATCGGAGCCGCCAATACCGATGTTGATCACGTTGCGTATGCGCTTGCCGGTGTGTCCCTTCCATTGACCGCTGCGGACGTGCTTTGCAAATGTCGCCATCCTGTCGAGCACGGCGTGTACCTCGGGTACCACGTTCGTGCCGTCCACCATGATCGATTCGTCCTTCATGGTTCGCAAAGCGACGTGCAGAACGGCGCGTTTCTCGGTGATGTTTATCTTCTCGCCACTAAACATGGCGTCGATCCGCTCGCGCAGACCGGACTGATTCGCGAGTTCGAGCAGCAGCCTGATGGTCTCATCGGTAATGCGGTTCTTTGAGTAGTCGAAGTAGAGACCCAGGGCTTCGAAAGCGAAGCGCTCGCCACGGTGCGGGTCCTCCGCAAAGAGTTGGCGGAGGTGCACATTCTGTATTTCGGCATGGTGCTGCCACAGAGCTTTCCAAGCTGGCCACTCGCACAACGGAATGATTTCAGTCTGTGGTTGCGTCATTGTAATCATTTTGATTCCTCCGCTCGACAATCGGGCAGCCGAGATGAATGGGATGCTTTCCTTTCGCACCCTCACCCATCTCAAATCCGTCCCGGTTGATTACGTCGCTGTATATCTCACCCCGTGGCCTTCAGCGTAAAGTCTTTCGAGGCGATAGAACCGAGCAGATCTTTCCAGGATTTGACGAACGAATAGGCGCCTTCACGCTGCAGGTCGGCGGCGAGTTGGTCATGGTCAATGCCCGCTTGGCCGAACGTGGCGATCATCTTCTCCGCGTTGCCGCCGTTGACGGGCATAAGCTCGCCCAGCGTGCCGTGGTCGGCAAAAGCCAGTAATGTCGCGTCCGGAATTGTGTTGATGGTGAATGGGGCGGCCAGTGCCTTGATGTAGAGAACGTCCGAGGCGTTGGGATCTTTGGTGCCTGTGCTCGCCCACAGCAGGCGTTGCGGACGCGCACCGGAATTGGCCAGCCGCTGCCAGCGCTCGGAATTGAGCAGTTCGCGGTATGCCTTATAGGTCCGCTGGGCGACAGCGATTCCGAGATGGTTTTGCAAATCTTTGGTGACCTTTCCCATCGTCGCCTTGTCCCAGCGGCTGATGAATAAAGAGGCTACGGAGCAAACGTCCGGGTTGAGGCCGGCTGCGATGCGTCTTTCAACGCCGCGCATGTAGGCTTCAGCCGCCGCCAGGTATTGCTCGCTGGAAAAGAGCAGGGTCACATTCACTGGCACGCCGGCGAAGATACTCTCCTCGATCGCGGGTACGCCTTCGCGAGTGCCAGGAATCTTGATGAACAGGTTAGGGCGTTCGCCGCGAGCAGAAAGCTGTTTCGTCTGGCTGATCGTCTGCGCGGTGTCATGAGCGAACAATGGAGAGACTTCCATAGATACCCATCCGTCGATGCCATTGGTCCGATCGTAAATCGGCCGGAAGAGATCGGCTGCATTCCTCAAGTCCTCCAAGGCAAGCTCGAAGAAGAGTGCCTCGTCCGTTTTGCCCTCCTTCATCTTTTGGCGGATGGCGTCGTCGTAGAAGTTCGAGTTCTTAATCGCATGATCGAAGATCGAGGGATTTGATGTGAGCCCAGTGATCGAGAGTTTGTCGATGTAGCCCCTGAGCGTTCCACTGGTCAGGAGACCACGGGTGATGTTGTCGAGCCACAGGCTCTGGCCAACATCGTGAAGCTGCCGCGTCGGCTTAATATTCTTGCCAATGATTGCCGGGGCGGAAGACTTCTTATGCGAACTCTTTGACCCTGCAATGCCCGTGGTAGCGCGCGGAACAACCAGCAAGGCAGACTTGACCGCTCTCACGATGTGTCCGGAAGAAATGCCGAACTTCTCGATCAACTCTGTGGCTTTTCCGCTGTGAGCGATCTCTCGCACAGCTAACTTGTGGACCTGAACTCGCTCCTCAGCCAGGGCTGAGAGGACGGCATCGCCGAGTCCTCCATGTTCATAGTGATCTTCGACGGTAACGACGATCCCACCCGCGGCCCGCGCCGAAGCAATGAGTTCTTCACGGTCGATTGGCTTAACGCTGAACAGATCGATGACGCGAACGGGAATGTTTTCCTTCTGAAGCTGATCATATGCGGCGAGCGATTCAAAAACGGTAATACCGCCGGCGATGATGAGTGCTCTGTCTTGGTCGCTTTTGCGAAGGACTTTGCATTTTCCGATTGCAAATTCCTCCTCTGGACCATACAGGATTTTTGATTTCGGGCGTCCTAGCCGGAGGTAGCAGGGGCCGGACTTCTCGACCATCAGTGCTGTGGCCTTCCATGCGCTCGTAGCATCGGCTGGATAGAGCACCGTAAAATCTGGTTCCGTGCACATTATGGCGAGATCCTCAAGTCCCATCTGTGATGGACCGTCTTCGCCAATGGACACTCCACAGTGCGTGCCGATAAGCTTGAGATTGAGATTGCTGATGGCTGCCAAGCGGATGAAATCGTATGCCCGGGTGACGAAGCACGAAAACAAGGCGGCTACTGGAACCTTGCCCCGGGCCGCCAATCCCATGGCGACTCCGATAATGTTCTGCTCTGCGATGTAGCCCTGAAAGAACCGATTCGGCGCAACGTTCTCGAACGCCTCTGTGTAGGTGGAGTTCTTCACATCACCGTCGAGCACCACAATACGAGCGTCAAGCTTCGCCAGAGAGGCCAGGCTGTCGCCAAAACCTCTTCTTGTGGCGACGTCCTTACCTCCGATTAAGTATGGTGGCTTTTCAGCCGGAAGGGCGTTGCCGACTACTACCCCTTGGGAACTGCCGGCTCGTGCCGGAGGCAGCTTAGGCTTCCATTCTGTCTCGGCTCCGGTGAGATGCTTTTCGAGTTCTGCTATGACCTTCGCAGCGGTATTTTTGGGCAGCGCCTTGCCGTGCCAATGCTCGAGACCCTCGATTCCGATGAGACCCTTGCCCTTCAGTGTCCGCGCTAGCAGGATCGTAGGGCCGCTGGCGGACCGGCTGGCGGTTTCATAGGCAGTAAGCAGATCGGGAATACTGTGTCCATCAACGCTCAACACCTGCCAGCCGAATGCTTCCCAGCGAGCTTTGTAGATTTCGAGGTCCCACTCAAGCATAGTTGGCTGACTCTGACCCAGCCGATTGATGTCGATGGTCGCGCAGAGATTGTTCAGCCGGTGGCGGGCCGCCCATTGCGCAGCTTCCCATACCGAGCCTTCCGCAGATTCGCCGTCGCCCATCAAAACATAAACGCGCTGATCGGAATTTTCGAGCTGTTTCGCATTAATGGCAATACCCGCAGCGACAGACAAGCCTTGACCCAGCGAACCGGTGGCTACGTCGACGAATGGCAAGCGGGGAGTGGGATGGCCTTCCAGATCGGAATCGACCTTGCGCAGAGTCAGCAGTCTTTCGCGCGGAAAGGCGCCGGCCTCTGCCCACGCCGCATAGAGAATGGGCGCGGCGTGGCCCTTCGAAAGCACGAAAACGTCGCTGTCTCGCCGGTGCGGATCGCGAGGGTCGTAACGCATCACGGAATAGAAGAGCACAGACATGATCTCTGCAGCAGAGGCGCAACTTGTGGGGTGGCCGCTGCCGGCCTCGGTCGTCGAACGGACCGAGTCGATACGCAAGCGAGTCGCTTTGTCCTGCAGCGTTTGCAACGCACCTTGTTCTAAAGTTTTAACAGTCATAACCTCACTCCTTTACCTTCCCGGATCGTAGCCGCTCACGCTTGTGACACCTCGTTTGAATCGAGGGGCCTTCTTCCAGTCTGAACTCGGGTTGTCGATTGGTTGCTCGTGTAAATCCGGTTCGGATGGCCTTAATAACCCGCAAACTCCTCGATCCGTATGTTGTCGTCGTCCACTCCTGCATCCGTAAGCATGGTGTGCATGGCCTTCGTCATGGCCGGTGGCCCGGTGATGTAGTAGACAGGCGATGACGCTCCTTTCAAATACTTTTCCAAGAGGGCGTGGTTGATCAATCCTCTTTCTCCTGACCAGGGCTGCTGCGACTTCTCCATCTCAGTCATGCAGGCAATTAACTTGTAATTTGGGTTTTTCTTTTCGAGTTCTTGAAGCTCGTTGAGAAATGCGGCATCTTCCGGCCGTCGATTTGTGTAAAAGAGAAATATGCGGTGCGGCAGTTTCTCCTTGGCAGCGTTCAAGAGAATACTGCGAAAAGGAGTGATGCCGATCCCGCCGGTTAAAACAACAGCAGCCCGCGACTTGTCATTGTGAAGACGAAGGTTGCCAAATGGTCCCTCAATCCTGACCTCGGCATCCAGCGGGAAGTTCTTCAACACTCGCTTAAACGCTGTATCCCGTAAACGGGTAGCTACCATGATGAAGTCTTCATAAGGCGCGCTCGCGATTGAGAAACCGCGAGCATTGCCTTCGGGATCCGTTTCCGGCGGATTCAGCAAGGTGATGTCGATGAACTGACCGGGAGTGAACTTGAAGCTATCTGGTTTTTCGAAACGGAACGCCATAGTGCGCTCAGCTACTTCCTGCCGGGCTTTCAGCTTCGCGAGAAACTTCGGCCAGTCGGCAACTGCTGTACTCATTTTTTTCTCCTTACTACACCTCCTAACGGGAGGGTTAACAAATCAGATCGTTGTTATTCTCGACATGCTCATTGTTTGCTTTTGAGTTTCTCGAGTGCCGATCCCTTGTGCATGGCCAGATGGTCGGTCGTGTCGCTTTTAATCAAATACTGCGGCTCCTCTTTCGAGGCATGTACCGTGTAGCTCTTGAACCTACTGGTCGAGGTGATCTTTTTCTTAATCGTTCCCCGGACGTGGCCCGCTTCCGAGTTCCATCCCACGTGATCTCCAACTTTAAAATCTTTCTTCATTCCGGAACTCCTGTGAATACGACGCGGTACGGTGTTCTCATTGTTTCGCCACCAGTTTTTTTTCTGCGATGGCCTCGGGATTGTGCCATCCGCCATCGCCAGCAATGATCTGCTCAGCCTGGACTGGTCCCCAGGTATTCGGTTCGTACTCGTGGATCGGCGTCAAGTTCCCTAGAATGGGATCGACAACGCCCCAAGCGGCCTCTACGCCATCCTCCCGAACGAACAGCAGAGAATCGCCTCGAAGGGCATCTCCGAGCAGTCGCTCGTACGGCATCATTTCACCGTCTAAAGCGGGTCGCACGACGAGTTCCACATCCTCGCCGACCATCTCTTCTCCCGGCATCTTGGCACGCGCGCCTAAAGCGATCGATACATTCGGACTAAGACTGAAGCGAAAGGAATTCGCCTGACTCTGGGTAATGGTGTCGAACACTGCCTGGGGCGGAGGCTTGAGTTCAACCAATACTTCGGTTGCAGTGACAGGCATCCGCTTACCGGCACGAACGTAGAACGGAACGCCTGCCCAACGCCACGTGTCGATGTGCAGCTTGACTGCGGCGAATGTTTCCACCTGTGAATCCGCGGCTACACCTTTTTCATTGCGGTAACCACGAAATTGACCGCGAACGACGCCGGCTGGAGTAAGCGGCCGCATGGCGCGAAAAGCACGCTGCTTCTCGTCGCGCAGGGCATCAGGATCCCGGCCGGTTGGCGCTTCCATCGTGAGCAGCGCGATGACTTCCAACATATGGTTTTGTACGACATCGCGGATTGTGCCTACCTCTTCGTAGAAAACTCCCCGGCCCTGGATACCGAGGGTTTCGGCCATAGTTATTTGCACGCTCCGGACATAGTTACTGTTCCAGATTGGCTCCAGAAACGAGTTGGCAAAGCGGAAGTAAAGCAGGTTCTGGACGGGTTCCTTGCCGAGGTAATGATCGATTCGAAAAATGTCCGATTCTTGAAACGACTGATGGAGGATTTGGTTGAGCTCCCGCGCCGAGGCAAGGTCGCGGCCAAAAGGCTTTTCGACGACCACACGCGCGCCTTTGTCGCAGCCCGCATGGGCCAAGCCCTGGACAACGGTCGTAAACATGTCTGGCGGAATGGCAAGGTAATAAAGAGGCCTAGACGCACCGCCAAGCGCCTTTCGCAGATCGCGGAATGTCTCCTTCGAGCCGTAATCTCCATTAACATACTGGAGTCTTGCCGAAAGCACCGCAAACGCGTCAGGGTCCAGGCCGCCGTGCTTCTCAAGACTTTCACGCGCACGGGCCCGAAGGTGATCAAGCCCTTTGGCAGACCTCGCCACTCCGATGATCGGCCTATCGAAGTGACCACGCCGGATCAGAGCCTGAAGCGCAGGGAATATCTGCTTGTACGCCAGATCCCCGGTGGCGCCAAAGAAGACAAACGCATCCGAATCGAGGTTCGTCATTTTCATCCATCACGCGGCTTTTTCCACGTGCCCTCCGAACTCATGCCGCATCGCGGACAGAACTCGATCGGCAAAATCCGAGTTGCCGCGTGAACTGAACCGTTCGTAAAGTGCGGCGCTCAAAACAGGGGCAGGAACCGCTTCATCAATAGCAGCCGTGATTGTCCAGCGTCCCTCGCCCGAATCTGATACGCGTCCCGCATAGCTTTTCAGGCTCGGCTCTTTCAGTAACTCAGTCGCTGTGAGATCCAGCAGCCAGGAAGCTATCACGCTGCCACGACGCCAGACTTCTGCGACATCGGACAAACAAAACTCATATTGATACAATTCGGGTTGCCGCAACGGGGTAGTCTCTGCATCGGCCGCAAGCGTTTTCGTACCGGCATTCGCATGCTGAAGGATGTTCAAGCCCTCCGCGTAAGCCGCCATAATGCCGTACTCGATTCCGTTGTGGACCATCTTGACGAAGTGGCCTGCGCCACTTGGGCCGCAATGCAGATAGCCGTGCTCAGCCGTCCCGCCGGTCTTATCGCGACCGGGTGTGCGCGATGCCGTTCCAATCCCCGGTGAGAGTGTGGCGAAAATCGGGTCAAGATGCTGCACGACATCCTGTTCGCCGCCAATCATAAGACAGTAGCCGCGCTCGGAACCCCAGACTCCGCCACTCGTGCCGGCGTCGACACAGTGAATACCTTTGGGCTTGAGTTCATTGGCGCGCCGGATGTCGTCAATGTAGTGAGAGTTGCCTCCATCAATGATGATGTCGCCCTGTTGCATGCGGGCAGCTAGGTCGTGCAGCGTCTGATCGACGGCTGCGGCAGGCACCATCAACCAAGCAGCACGTGGTGGCTTTAACCTGGAGACGAACTCGTCGAGCGACTTAACTCCCTTCGCGCCATCGTTCGCTAATTTCTTTACATTGGCGGGATTCACATCGAAAACGACGCATTCATGCCCGCCATGCAGCAGGCGCTGCACCATATTAGCGCCCATTCTTCCTAACCCAATCATTCCAAGTTGCATGTTTACTCCTCACGGAACTCGCAAAAGACAACGTCCGCTTCGATTTGAATCAGACTCCCTCTCAGATAGCTCTCCCAGAAATAAAGAGCTTTCGCCAACATCTCAACCCTAGGAAAACGCTTCAAGCGATTGTTTCAGGTCGTCAGCATGCACCTCTGCCATCGCCACAATCTTTCTCATCATGATGCGGCTGATGGAGTCTTCGTCGCCCAGGTAACGTTCCGCCGGGAGCTAGGACGACTTTGTGGACATCTCTCTGAACAGATACCAGTGTCACCCCCGCACCTGGCTCGAAAACAAGCTTCATGTTCAAGGCACATGAGTCACACAACCAGAAGTACTGTTCTTCGCGACAGCGAGTTCATTCCAGGAACATCGACGCCAGCGGCTGGAATCGATCTCGCTTCGAACCCGAAGATCTGTCCTTCGTGCAAATATCGGGAACGAGCGGAACACGCCGGATTTGCACACCTGGAGATCACAGTCGAACCTCAACAAACAAGTATGGTCGTCTCCCAGCACTTCACACCATGCCACGTTTGTGCTTGGAAGCAGTACAGTTGTTACCGGTGTTGGAAGTGTTGATCAAAGCGTGCATGCCATTCAACTTCACTTTCTCCGAACGCTTTCGTTGACCAACATCTTCGCTCTCTTTCGAGGCGACTGCTTCCTGCTCCGAAGGAAGTGACTTTCAGAGAACAACCCGTGCCGCCATCGATCCGACGGTCAGTTCGGAATGCTCACCTCTTATGCGGCTTTTTCGATATGCTGTTTCTGGTTGATGCACACTTCATAGTTACGCCCTTCCCAGCGATTGCCGCCGGTCCATAGGAACGTGAATTGGACAGGAGCATTCTGATTGCCGGGGATGGCGACATCGGCGAATTCAATCCCGATTCCAGTCGAAGTTGACGGTGTGTCGCTCGTCGAAACCCAACCGTCATTGGTCCAATGCAACCGGAAGGCCTGTGGCGCTTGTATTCGTAATACCTGCCCAGCGGTCACTTCTCTGACTTGGCGGGTCCGCTTCCAGACCTCAAGGTTCTTTCGGCCGCGTTTTTTCAGGTATCGTTCCGCCACAACCGGTATAAGATCGAAAACCCGGCCATCGGAAATTGAACGCAACAGCTTCACATACTCAGCGTGAGCCCACATCGACGGCATGGCTGATCCTGCCGGCTTTCCAAAATACATTTTGGCCGACTTCACGTCGGGACTGTCCCATATCTGCTCCGGCAACATCCTGCCTCTGAACGCAAATTGTTCCAACGCGCGAATCAGCTTACGAACATCACGTCTCGCGGCGAACTCGTAGTGCGCGCGTTCGCCCGTCAGTAGCGTCCAGGCCCGGCCCTGGCCCGAGCCTTCAAACGGCCCGCCGTCCGGGCGGGACCCGTAGCCATCGTAGTTGTAGCGTCGCCAGCAGGGGCCAAACGGGGTGCTCACTTTCAAAACAGCATCGACGACTCGCAACGAGTCTTCCACGAGTGGATCACCTGCCTTGCGAATGCCGTATCGCACCAACTCGAGGAATCCGCTATCCGTGATGTCTTTCGCAGGGAACTGCCATGGCTGTCCCGGACGACGATTGGGAATGGCGAGGAGTCCGTGATTTGGGATCCTCATCTGGCGAAGCATCTCCAACCGCAACGGGATGAATGCGAATATAGTGACGTGGAATCCCGGGAACGAGGGATCCGTCGGTCGTAACCGTCCAGCTTTCGATGTGGGATTCTAGAAAATCGGCATAATCCAGCAGGAAGTCGGCGCCTTTCTGGTTGCCCCTCGCCCCGGCCAAATCTGCAGCACAGATCAGGGCAGCAATGCTGACCGCCAACGTAGATGGTGAATATCCGCTGTCCTCTTCCCATCTCTCCTGCTGTGTAGCTGGCCCATGCCGAATAAGGTAGGCCGCCGCGGAGTGAATCATCGGGTAAGGATTGAAATCGCGAAGGGCGTTTTTCTTCCACAGGTGCCAAGCCAGGAGAATGGGAAAAGCGACTTCATCGAGCTGAATACCCTGCCGATATGGGGTGCCGTCAATCCAGAAGTTTTGTGCAAATCCACCGTCGAATTGTTGAGAGCAAGTGAGATACACAAGGGCGCGCAGCGGCGTGGCCGTGTCATCACAAGCGAGTAGAGCTAACGCGCTGTTCACCATATAGCGCGTCCATACCAGATGATAGCCGCCGAGGTCTTCGTCACCTTTGGAATTTCCCCACGGAATACTCGCGGATGCAATCAACGCGCCGGCAAACATCTTATCTTCGTGCGCCAAGAGCAAGTTGCGGCTGCTCCGGTACAAAATTCCTTTGTCGCCCGAAACACCATCCAATTTCTTCATGTGACTACAGGCCCGCTGCCATTGGTCGACAAATTTCGGGCGATGCTCCACGAATGGAATCGCCAGCGATTGCTCAAGAATTGTTACCGCGCCATGAAGAGTGTCTCCAAACGCTATGCCAACCGTGAACTCACGCCCATTTGTAAGGTCGACTTCGCCGATAATGGCCACATTGCCATCTTCGGCCTTGTCGAATTCCCAGTCCAAGAGGAAGTCCTTGTGGAGGTCCTGCCATCCATCGCTATGCCCGACGTAACCGCATGAAGTCTTGTTGAACCCGACATTAGCTCCCATCGCAAGAAACCTGCCGGCCTTCCACGCTATTAGAACGTTGTGACCGGCAGTTTTGAACCGGCGAGCTGAATTTCCATAACCGCCGACTTCCAGGTGAGGCGCAAGCAGCGCATAGATTCGCAGTTGCTTCAGGAACTCAGGGTCGCCTTCCAACCGTGTATTGATAAGGACACACGATTGGTGCGGGTCGGAGATGATCTCTTTCACGAGCCTATACCGGTGATCGCGGCCAGAGGTAATCACTCGATAACCCAGAGCATCGGCCGCGATGCATTCAGTTTCGCTGTCCAGATCGCGCCGTTCTTCGTGAAAGAAGGTCTCGCCATCCGTAATCAGGAACTGCATGTCCCTTGTTTGCGGATGATCGATTGTGGGAAAGTAGATTTCGTTGAGAATTCCGTGCGAATGGTGAACCATACCCTGCTTGAGGTTGAATAAGCAGTTCCGACGCCTTCTTTCGAGCTCGAAGTCCACTTGGGCGGCATCCCCGGCTGACCGAAAGCTTCATCGAATTGATCTCTGTCCTTGGCAGCCACGTAACACCTCCCGATTATGAGATGTCCTTCTTGTTGTTCCGCACAATAGAAGACCTGTACCAAAACCCGAACACAATGTCACATAGTCTTGGGCCGTGACGTGTGGATTAAATATTCAACTTGGCTGGTTCTTGGGGAACGAAGCCGCTGTGGCGAGCGTGAACGAGCCGCACTCGGCGGGGACGGAAGCAGTCACGCTGGTCGGCAAGGACAGGTACCAAATGATGTTTGCCAGCATGTGTCAACGGTTTCAGCAAAACCGGGCTGGGTAGCTTGACTCTCATGCCGGATGCCAGCGCGAAGACTGAGTCGGCAATCGCGGCCATCCATTTGACGATAATTGCAACTAAACGTCAGACAGAATAATGGTGTGCACTGGGGCGGTGGCCAGCTTAGAAAGAAGAAAGAGGGGACACGTAAGCGATGACTAAGAGTGCGAGCGACTTGCGAAGGCGAGCTCTGCCTTCGAACAAGCAAACCCGTATCAGATCGTGCTCGCCTGCCAGTCAGCCTAAGCACCGGATCGAGCGACCTGTCGGGCGAAGAGCCAGGCATCCCGACCATACTCCGATCATATGACCTTGGGACACTCGACTCGGACTTCGAAGGGACTTCGTTGCTTTGCTCGTCGCTCACGGCGTCGACCAGCTAGTCGATGTTCGGAGTATTCCGCGCTCACGACATAATCCGCAATTCAATCGCGACCGTCTGCGTCGCCCGCTCAAAAAAGCGGGAATCCGTTACCGACATATGGCTGGGCTCGGCGGTCTGCGGCATGGTCGTCGTGATTCGATCAATGCTGGTTGGAGAAATGCCAGCTTTCGCGGCTTCGCTGATTACATGCAGACACCGGAATTTCAAGAGGCTCTAGATCAGCTCATCCTACTGGCTAAAAAACGGCGAACGGCAATCATGTGCGCCGAAGCCGTGCCTTGGCGATGCCATCGCTCATTGATCGGCGATGCACTTTTGGTTCGAGGCTTTCGGGTGGAGGAAATCGCAAGCCCGACGCGCACGCGGCCCCACGGTCTTCCCCCGTGGGCCCGAGTGAGAGGGAAGCAACTCTCCTATCCTGCCTGTCTGGAAGAGTGTACGGTGGCACTGCCCGCGATCACCAAATCGAAGAAATTCAAGAGTGGTGTCACGCAGACTTAACGCCAATGCCGTTCTGCTTGATCAGGAATAAAGGATCTTTCCACCGCGAAGTGCCGCTCGATCTCCCACATTATTGCGCACAAAACAAAGGTGTTCAGAAATGAACAGACGTCTCTTTTCGCCGTCATTAACATAAACATATTGCGTTGCCATGTGGCATGAGGACCCCATTGACTCTCTCATGGTGGATGCATGGCAACGAGCGTTGGTGGGTGTGCATCATGCATTTTAGGAGTCGTGCGATGTTGAAGAGAGAGTTGCTTGAGTTTCTCGAGGAGACCGCCGACGCCGCCTTCTGTGTGAACCAACAAGGCGATATTCGTTCCTGGAATGAAGCGGCCGAAAGGCTTTTCGGTTACTCAGCCTCGGAGGCCATTGGCAAGTCATGTCATGGACTTTTGCAATGCCGCTGCAGCCTCGGCACCCAGCTTTGCACCCGCGAGTTTTACGCACGACTAGCGACAGCAGAACACTGCAGAATCCCTAACTTTGACTTGGAAGTCAGAGTTCGTTTAGGCCATCGCATATGGGTGGATTTGTCAACCCTCGTCTGCAAACCTGGCCGTACTCACCCGCTCCTCATCGTGCATCTCTCCCGCAATATCACAGAAAGGAAGCACAGTGAGGACCTCCTGCACAGAATGCTTCAACTTTCCAAGCAGGTTATTGCAGTCACGGATGGAAATGGGGTAGGGCACCCGGCGCCTGTCTCTTCACTCTCCGAACAGGAGCAAAGAGTACTGCGACTGTTTTCAGACGGTAAGAATTCTGCCGAAATCGCAAGGGAACTTGGGATCAGCCCGCAAACACTTCGCAACCATCTCCACCACGTCAACGACAAGCTTCGAACACAGAACCGGCTTCAGGCCGTTATGCATGCCATACATCGTAAGATTATCTGAGGTATCGTGCGCGTGGCCCCATGCAACACGGCTGGAAGCCTTACGCAGTGGGGTGGGGCGGCCACAGTGCCCTCTTCTGCGAGGGCGGGCACGAGGAAGCACCGAAGCTAGGCGGAGAAAGATGACTTTCGCGATCCTGAAGGCTGCCGAGGATTGGAATCCGACGTCGAGTCGATCGGCTGCTCGGGCCCGCTTTTTCAAAGTAAGCCAATGATCGCCGCGTCTTTGACCGATTGAAGTGGTTCTCGGAGTGAGCAACTCCACAAACTGACCGAGCTAGCTCCGAGTTAGCGTGCGAGCGAAAACGAAGAATGGGTCCGCGGGTCTCGTTGTGGGAGGAGACCTTCGAAAGAAGACTCGACCAGCACCCCTTATCCGGTACTACAGGAAACTTCAAGGAAAGGCCACCATGAGCATCGGTTTCGACCAGCCCCTGTACATCCTGCCCTTCGATCAGCGCGAATCCTTCCAGACGAAGCTGTTCGGCTGGGAAGGACCGTTGAGCGCCGTGCAGACGGCTGAAATCGCCGATGCCAAACAGGTGATCTACGACGGTTTCCAGGCCGCTGTCGCTGGCGGGGCGCCAAAGGAGCACGCCGCCATCCTGGTGGACGAGCAGTTCGGCGCCGCCATCCTGCATGACGCCTCTGTCAAGGGATACATGACCGCGTGCCCCGCCGAGAAGAGCGGGCAGAAAGAGTTCGACTTCGAATACGGGGAGGAGTTCGCTCGTCACATCGAGGCGTTCAACCCGACCTTCTGCAAAGTGCTGGTGCGCTACAACCCAGAAGGCGACAAGGCTTTGAACCAGCGTCAGGCGGCACGGTTGAAGCGGCTGTCCGATTACCTGCACGGCTGGGGTCGGCTGTTCATGGTCGAACTGTATGTGGACGCGGAGCCCACGCAAATGGAACAGTTCTACGGCCAAAAGAAGGCTTACGATCTGCACCTGCGTCCCGGGCTCACGGTGCAAACCCTTCACGAACTTCAGGACGCGGGCGTTGAACCGGACGTGTGGAAGGTCGAGGGGCTGGACCGCCGCGAAGATTGCGTGAATCTCGTTTTGGCTGCGCGCCGGGACGACCGCAACCGCGTGGGTTGCATCATCCTGGGCGGGGGGCAGGACGAACAGAAAGTGCGCGCGTGGCTGGCGACGGGGGCCAGCGTACCGGGATTCATCGGTTTCGCCGTGGGCCGCACTACCTTCTGGGACCAGCTGGTCGATTGGCGGGCGAATCGAATCGCTCGCGAGGCGGCGGTGGCGGAAATCGGTCGTCGTTACCGGGAGTGGGTGAACATCTTTGAGATGGGCTCCCTTGTTGCCCACCCAGTCAGTACGTCTGACCCGTCAGGCCCGTCGTCGCTGGGAAAATGAGGAGGACGGCCAACGGCCGTCCCTCACGAACGGCATCTGTCCGTGGAGACGCGAGTGACCGTGCGGACTTGCGCTTGGAAGGGTATCGACCAAAAGACGGAGTGATTCCTCGCGATCCATGCAGTTGACGCGGGGGAGTCGTTAGCGGTCGGCGTCAGCACTCCGCATGGAAAGAAAGCGCTTTTGTTCAGCCGCCACGAACCAGCACCAGCGTAGAAAGCCATCATGGCAAACCTCGATCCAAATCGCTTGCGGAGCCTGCATCGCTACTGGCAGGCAGCCAACTACTTGACGATCGGCCAGATCTACTTACAGGAGAACCCCCTGTTACGCGAGCCACTCCGGCCGGAGCACATCAAGCCTCGGCTGCTGGGGCATTGGGGGACCTCGCCTGGCCTCAACTTCATCTACGTGCACCTAAACCGCCTGATCCAGGACACCAACGCCAACCTAATCTACCTCACTGGCCCAGGTCATGGTGGTCCCGCCATCGTCGCCAACGTCTACCTGGAAGGAACTTATTCCGAGATTTACCCGCAGATCACGAGGGACATCGAGGGCCTACGCCGCCTCTTCCGCCAGTTTTCGACCCCCGGCGGCATCCCGAGCCATGTCAGCGTTCCGACTCCCGGCTCCATTCACGAGGGTGGTGAACTCGGCTACGTTCTCGTGCATGCCTTCGGAGCTGTCTTCGATAACCCTGACCTCATCGCGGTTGCCGTTGTTGGGGACGGCGAGGCGGAGACAGGCCCCCTCGAAGGCTCCTGGAAAAGCGTCAAGTTCCTCAACCCTGTCCGTGACGGCGCCGTGCTTCCGATCCTCCACCTGAACGGCTACAAGATTTCCGGACCTACTGTGCTGGGCCGCGAACGCGATGAGGACGTTCAAGAGCTCCTTGAAGCCCACGGTTACGAAGTTCACTTCGTCGAAGGGGATGAACCCTTGGCTATGCACCAGGCATTCGCGGCGGTGCTTGATAAGTGCTACGCGCAAATCGTGGACATTCAAACTGCAGCGCGCACGAACGGCGTTTCAAAACGTCCGACGTTACCGGCCATCGTATTGCGCAGCCTGAAAGGGTGGACGGGGCCGAAGGTCGTCGATAGCTTACCGGTGGAAGGAACATTCCGGGCTCACCAGGTACCTCTTCCCAACGTGAGGGACAACCCTGCCCACCTCCAGATGCTGGAGCAGTGGCTTCGCAGCTACCATCCGGAAGACCTCTTCGATAAGGATGGCCGGCCCGTCGCGGAGTTGGCTGCGATGGCCCCCAAGGGTGACCGGCGGATGGGTGCCAATCCTCACGCCAACGGCGGCAAGCTTACCGTGGACCTTGATCTGCCCTCTTTCCGCGTCTATGCGATCCCCGTCACCAAGCCAGCCACCGAGCGGCGCGAATCGACCCGTCAGCTCGGTAAAATGATCAGGGACATCTTTAAGCGAAGCGTGCAAAAAAAGAACTTTCGGCTCTTCTGTCCTGACGAGACGAACTCGAACCGCCTGGGAGACATCTTCGAAGTCGAGAACCGCTGTTCGGTCGGCACAATCATTCCTATCGACGACCATGTGGCGCCGGACGGTCGGGTAATGGAAGTGCTCAGCGAACACCTTTGCGAGGGATGGCTGGAGGGCTACGTCCTCACCGGGCGGCATGGCATCTTCGTGACCTACGAGGCTTTTGCGATGGTGACAACCTCGATGCTAGTCCAGCACACCAAGTGGTTGGAAAAAGCGCTGGAACTCGCCTGGCGCAAAGCCGTCCCGTCGTTGAATCTCCTGTTGACGTCAACCTGCTGGCGCAACGACCACAATGGCTTCAGCCACCAGGGACCGGGCCTGATCGACACTGTCCTAGCGATGAAGGGAACGGTGGGCCGCATCTACCTGCCGCCGGACGCCAACTGCCTTTTGTCGGTGGCCGACCACTGCTTCCGCAGCCGGAATTACGTCAACCTGATCGTCATTGACAAGCAGCCGCAACTGCAATGGCTCGACATAGACGCAGCCGTCAAGCACTGCACCGTCGGCGCGTCGGTCTGGCAGTGGGCGAGCAATGAACGAGAGGGAGAGCCGGACGTCGTGCTGGCGGCGGCCGGGGACATCCCGACTTTGGAGGTGGTTGCGACCGCATGGCTGCTCCGCAAACATGCGCCGAGCCTGAAGGTCCGGGTCGTCAACGTCGTGGATCTCATGTGCCTCACGCCCCCGCTCGTTCATCCGCATGGTTTGGAGGAGGCCAAGTTCATCGAACTGTTCACGGAAGCCAGCCCTGTCGTCTTTGCCTTTCACGGCTACCAACGAGCGGTCCACCAGATCATCCACGGGCGGACCAACACGGAACGGTTCCACGTTCGCGGCTTCATCGACGAAGGGACAACAACCACTCCCTTCGACATGGTCGTCCTCAACAAGATGAGCCGCTTTCACCTGTGCATGGAGGCGCTCCGGCGATCCAATTACCCCCAGGCCGGCCCGCTGCTGCAATGGTGTCAGGAAATGCTGGACCGACACTAGACCTACACGCGCGAGCATTTCGAGGATATGCCGGAAGTCCGCGAATGGGTTTGGACCGACATTTAATCGAAGGAAACCTTACGTTGAGGCCGGCTTTGCCGGCCCGGAAAAGTGCGATATGAATCCGCCGATCTCGACGTGGTTTGGATACACCGGAAATTCCACGCAGCTGGGATCGCTCATTAAGCAAATTACTCAGACCAGATTCCCTGGCCTGGCGAGTGCGCGGCAGGTAGGTCAGAATGGTGGGCTCTCGCTCGCATGATGGTTGTTTCTATTACGAGTACGAACGGACCATTTCCAGAAGTCAGGCACAAGCGAATAAATAAGGAGTCGAGAGACGGATACAGGAGGGTTAAAGCTTGTGCCGATCCCGCTCCTGCTGCTTCGTTCCGCGAACTCGAGATGCGAGAACCTATTTCGTTTCTTGTGAAATCGCCATCTGGAGGTTGCCTAGATGTGCCTAATCATTTGCCTCTTACGCGGTCGGTTACACTTGAGAATAGTCTGGGTCTGGCGTGCGACGCAGAGATGATGTCTCCCACCTCTGAACTCGATCGCTTGAAAAGAGCTGCTGCACAAGCCGCGGTAACTTTGATAAGCAATGGAATGATCGTAGGTTTGGGTACAGGCTCTACCGCCTCGTTCGCCGTGAGTATCATCGCTCAACGAGTGGCTGACGGTCTTAATGTAATTGGCATCCCTACGTCGGAGAAGATTGCTCAACAGGCCCGGAGTGAGGGAATTCCAGTATCCACGCTTGCGGAGCACGATCACATCGACGTGGCCATCGACGGTGCCGACGAGGTCGAAATTGGAACTCTTAATCTTATCAAGGGCCGCGGCGGGGCACTCTTGCGCGAAAAGATCGTCGCCACCGCCGCCGAGCGCCTGATAATCATTGTCGACGATAGCAAGCTCGTGGACCGCCTCGGCATCCGGGCCTCCGTTCCCATAGAAGTCGTGCCATTCGGCTGGCAGGCAACAGCAAAGAGCTTGCGGACCCTGGGCGCCGGTCTCACCCTACGATTAGGACCCGATGACCAGCCATTCGTCAGCGATGGTGGCCACTACATCCTTGACTGCGCCTTTGGTGTGATCGAGGATCCAGTGCATCTGCAGCAGCAGTTGGATCGAGCGGTCGGGGTCGTGGAAAACGGTTTGTTCCTTGGGTTGACCTCCCAGGTGATAGTCGGCAGCCGGGAGGGTGTAAGTATTCTCCATCCGGAGAGCAATACCCAAATTAATTCAAACGCGCTTTGTAATGGCGGAATCCTACGCAATAAATAAGCATAATGCGGCGAGTCATGAGCAAGCCCAGGATTCTTCGAACCAGCCCAACGAGCGTTGTCGCGTCTCATCCTTATCTCAAAGAAATGAAAAAAGCTTCCTATCCCGTTGCTTATGCGGCTCAACGTTCAAAGATTCACTATCGATGCGAAGCTGATCGGATCGAGACTGGCTTCACCTACCAGAAATCCGTCGATTTCAGGTTGCGCCATAAGACTCTTCGCGTTGCCAGGCTTGACGCTGCCGCCGTAAAGGATGCGGACGCCGTTCGCCGCTTCTGTTCCAAAACTGTCCTTCGCCTGAGCACGGATGAAGCGGTGAGCATCGGCGGCCGTCTCTGGCGCGGCGGTCTCGCCGGCGCCGATCGCCCAGACAGGTTCATAGGCGATTACGATTCTCGCGAACTGCCCATCCGCAAGTGGCCTAATACCTTCCCGAAACTGTTCCATCAGCACCGCTTCCGCGTTCCCCTTTTTGCGCTCTCCTACGCAGACGATCGGGATGAGTCCGGCGCCGAGCGCTGCAACGGTCTTCTTCAACACGCTCTCGTTTGTTTCGCCAAAATACCGGCGCCGCTCGCTGTGTCCCACGATCACGTGTGAACAGCCGGCCG
>JBAVLE010000186.1:0-7681 GCA_049688735.1 Candidatus Angelobacter sp.
ATCTCGTGTCGAAGAGTATGACCGGATACTCGAATTGGAACGCAAACTGGGCAGGCGCGCGGAATTTATAGCCGCCGCCCGCTACATGCACTTTTTGGCGTCTGCCTCCAGATTGAAGGATCGCGCATGAACAATATCGATGCATCGCCTTCATCCGCGACACCACGCGTAGCGACACCCGATGCCGGTATATCGCTGGGGCTGGGGCTAACCAATGAGTGCAATCTGGCCTGCGCTTTCTGCTACCGCGATCCAACCCGCACAGACCGTCTCTCTCTAGATCAAGTAAAGGCAGTTATGGAAAGGCTGCCAATCCGTTCAGTGAATCTGGGCACCGGTGAAAACGGCATGCATCCGGAATTCAAAGAGATTCTGTCGTATCTGCGTAAACAACCGGTCAAGCTAACGATCACTTCCAACGGCCACAGCATTGCTGTGCTGGAAGACAGGGAGTTGCGCGCCTTTCACGATGTTGAGTTTTCTCTTGATTACCCCACGCAAGCGGAACAGGATGCGCAACGCGGAAATGGCAACTGGGATCTCATCCACCGCCAAGCAGAACGTTGCGTACGGCTTGGAGTGTCCGTAACCATCATTGCTGTCATGATGAAGGCAAACTACTTGCGCGTGGCGGAGGTCGCCCGAGTAGCTAAACAGTTTGGCGCGCCGTTGCGTGTAAACGTGTACCAGGCAGTGCGCTCAGACATTTATGCGCTGTCCTATGATGAATATTGGGAAGGTTTCCGGCATCTTCTTGCAGAAACGGATGTGATCGCCATTGGTGAGCCGCTGGTTCGGGCGATGGCTGGACTTCCGCCGCTCCAGGGAGGATGTGGCGTAAGCACTGTGAGGGTTACGCCTCGCGCTACCACACAGCCCTGCGTCTATTGGCCAGGATCAGGTGAGCGGCTTTCCGATTTGCTTTCAATGGGGCTGGACATTCTCGATTCCGGGCCTTTCTGCGAATCCCGCACTCTTCCCAACGCCTGCAAGCCTTGCGAATTCCGAGACTCATGCCACGGTGGCTGTGCGGGACGCCGACGCCTCCAGGGCGCACTGCTGGAACCGGACTACTATTGTCCCATCGTCCGCGGCCAGAACCGCAGCCTGCAAGTGCGCATGGCCGAAATCCGAGACCTGCCCAAGCTGAGTAGTTCCTGCACTACTATTGTGATGGCACGGAGTTGAACATGATACGTCCTTTACTCTCACGAAAAATTGCGAACAGACCATTAACCGTGATTATTTATGCCCTGCTGGCGTTGACTTTTGCTTTTTGCCAGTTCGTTGTCTTGCCGGTCTGGAGCCAAACGGGCACGACTACAAACCCTCAAACCGCGCCGCGCAAGACGAGCCAGCCCTACACTGGTGATCTGTCAATTTTTGAAGAGAAGGACCGCGACAAAAAGCTACAGGTTGAACGCGTGATGGACATTCTCGGGATTAAGGAAGGCACGCGCGTGGCCGATATCGGGGCCGGCTCGGGATGGTTTACGGTTCGCGCGGCAAAGCGCGTGGGAGACACTGGGGTTGTCTACGCCGTGGACATCAATCCAGAGTCCATTACTTATATAAATCAGCGTATTCAGCGGGACAAAATCGGCAACGTTCACGCAATTCTAAGCAATGAGGATGATCCCAAGCTGCCTCAGAACAGCGTTGATTCCGTACTGTTGCTCAAGACCTATCATGAGGTCGCGCGCCCCGTGCTCCTGCTGGAGAATTTGAAAAAGTCTTTGCGCAGCGGAGCAAAGATTGGCGTCATTGATCGCAACGGCAAAGGCGATGATCACGGCGTCTCTCGTGATGTGGTCATCAAGGAAGCCACCCAGGCCGGCTATCAGTTACAAGAACAATACGACTTTGTGAAGGGCGACGGACAAGACTATTTTCTCGTCTTTCGCGCGAATACAGCACCTAAGTAAAGGTCGAGATCAGTGGGCGGAGCTTGTCCGCCCATTTCTTATTGCGGGTTCATCGCTATTGCGCGTTCACCCAGGTGTCTGATCCGGCCAACTTGACGGCTACATCTGAAAAGAAGACGCGGACTGGCTTCCCGTCCGCCGTCCCGCTGTGCTCCGTTGAGATCAACAGAGGACCTCCCTTTTTGTAGCCTTCCCACGTCACATCAACAAGGCTGGGCTTTGCAGTGCCACCATGATGGAAAACCATTTTCTGGACTCGGTTGTCGGAACCAACATAAAGTTCCCAGGTATCGCCTGGTGTGTAGCCAACATTGGAAGGATATTTCATCACCACGTGCCGGGCCGAACCCTTTCCCCCTGGAACTTTTTGCGTGCCTTTATCTTCCACGGTGGCGCCAGTGTCCCAGACAAGATGAAACGGCAAGAGCAGCCAATACTGATCGTTGATGAAACCCGGATCGATTTCTTTTTTCACATTATCAGGCTGGCTGTCGAGCTGAGAGCGCACATACGTAACCTTTACCGCCTTGCCATCCTTATCTTTCCCTTCATATGTAACCCGGTCGGCTTTTGGCTCCCACGTCCACGTCCTGGAAACTTTGCGTCCGGGAATGTTGAAGGTGTACCGGATCCCATCAATTTGTCCCCACGAATCAAGGCCGTAGGCCTTGGCAATTTGTTCGGCGATGGGTGGGCGTGACTGGGCCCAGGAAACTGCGGTAAGGACCAGCGATCCAAGAATTAGGAAACCGATTGTCGTTGAACGGCCCAACTTTGCCATGGAGTATCCTCCTTACAATGAAAGAAATTGAATCTCGTGTTGGATGCGCATGAAAAACTCGGGGATACAGGAATTCAGTGAGGTGCAACTGCGCTCACTCTACCTGTTCCGCTGACCTTTGTGGTACCGCTGATCGTTTGATCCCACGCAAAACAACAATTGCAGCAGCTATTGCGACCGATCCATATTCCAGCACTATGATCCAGCCCGGAAGCAACCATGGTAGTCCCAGCCTGCGCAAATGCCAAACGTAGTAGGTTGGGATGATGCTGACCGTCCAGATCACAAGCGGCGCCGTTGAAGCAGAGCGCAGGAAGGGCAGCAGCCAAAGCAAGTACCAAGGGTATACGACCGGCACACATAACAGAGATGCTGCCATTGGCCATGCAAGTGCCTCGCTGAACGACGCCGCCGGTTTTCTTCTTAGCCAGATGGCAAAAAGAAAGCCGATCATCGCTGCAATCGCAACAACAATTTGTGGCGACGCCACTCGCTCTAGAACCGCAAACACTGGATCATTAAAACGGAAACTCTGCACGTAAGTTCCAAGCGAGCCGAGCGGCAGCCGCCCATGATTTAAAAAAGGGAGGTACAAAAGCGCAGCCACAACTGCGGCCAGCACACCATCGCGAATGCGAACACGCTTCCAGTAGAGTGGCAGCAATACAATTGGAAGTAATTTCACTGCGACAGACAGCCCAAATGCTATGGCTGCAAGCATTCGCCAGCGACGCCCCAGCGCGGCAAGCGACACCAACAGCAGCAGCACGCCAACAATATCGATATGACCGTTTCCTGCTACTTCTATCGCAAGCAGAGGGTTCCATGCGTAGGCAAGAACCCAATGTGCTCCTTGGCGGCTACGTCGCAGGACATCGAGCAAAATGATGACAATCGCAAAGTCGCAAAGAACGAATGTTATTTTCAGTGCAAAGACAGACTCATGAATCGCTGTTACAGCACGGAAGAAAAGCTCAGCTCCTGGTGGATAAGGGCTCGCGAGATCCGGATGGTTCAGCGTGCGGGTTTCCGCTGTATGCAACGCGGCAAGCGCAGGATCGCTGGGAATTGCAATATAGGGGTTGTAGCCGAGCCGCTGTATGCGGCCGTCCCACAGATATCGATGGATGTCATCATCTGTACCGGGCGGTTTTACCAGAAATAGAAAATGCCACAGGAATGCCAACCCGAGCCCAATGACGATGACTCGCTGCGGGAACTTTGGCGTGGAGATCAGCTCACGAATAGTGAAAAGGTATGCGACGCCCGCAACTGCCAGCGCAATAATGAAAGATGGATCACCTATGCTGCTGAATTTGCGTGAGCAGATCGCCAATGCCACAAGCAAGATTGCGCCGAACCCATACACTCTTTGGGACGGCGTAATCTTCACATGCCTCCGGGGCGAGTCCCCAACTGAGCGATTGCCTGGTCCCACTCCGCAAGCCATGCTGCGGTCCGCGGCGCTCTCGTCGGTGCATGTCTGAGCTCCGTAGCGAGTTGAATCAGATCGTTAGCAACGTCCACATCATAAAATGGCGGCGTGAATCCTATTGAAAGTTTGAGCGCCCGGGCTTGCGACAACAGTCTCTCAAGCGCATTTGCTGTGCCCATTCCATCGCCTTCAAACAGCGCAGGGTGCGTGGCCTTGGCCCCAACCAGATAGTAGCCTCCATCGTGCGTCGGTCCTACAACTACGTCATGGGAGCTGAGAATTTCAAACGCCGCTTCCAAAATGGAGGGTGGCAAGTGAGGGCTATCACTATTGAACGCTATGATGCGGCGCGGGCCATTGCCGCAGAAGTGCGCGAACACAGAAGTGAGAGCTGCGGCAAGACCGTCGCCCTTCTGCGCCACGACTTGCACCTGATCGTCAACCACGGACACCAACTCGGTGACGTCCGGGCGAGGGCACATCATGGCAACGTGAACGGCGCTCAGGGAGCGAGCCAGCGCGATCGTGTCGTCCAGAAGACACCGGTAAAATGCTGTGATGGCGGCCAAAGGAAGGTGCTGAGCCAGTCGGGTTTTGACCCTACCTGCCTTCGGAGCTTTCGCCATAATCACCAGCGTGCGATCGCCGTTGCACGAGTGAACAGTCGTCTGACTAGAAGATTTCATCGGGTTATGGTGCTCGCGTGGCTCATGCTGGCCCAGGAGCTTCAGTTTTTTGCTGCCGAAGATAGTAGCGCACTATGAGGCTGAGAATGAACCATGCCGCCCCGATAGTTCCTTTCAACGTTCCGCTGATCTTAGACTTGCCGATGCGCGGATGATAGCTGACCGGAACTTCCACGATGCGGAATCCCGCCAGAGCGCCTTTGAGTATCATCTCAACCGCCCAGCCATAAGTTGTCTGTTCGAGCGCGAGTTGGCTGAGCACCTCTATCCGTGCAGCTCGGAATGGCCCAAGGTCGCTGATCCTCACATGATAAAGAACCCTGATCAGGAACGCAGCCAGCCGGTTACCAAGTGCGGAGTGCCAGGGCAATGCCCCACGAATGCTCTGCTTCCCCAGGCGAGAGCCCAGCGTTATATCGGCGCGACTGTCAAGGATGGGAGCCAAAAGAAGTGGCAGTTCGTTGGGTCGATCGCTGTAATCACCGTCGAGAAATACCACGATGTCAGGACTATTGCAGGCAGCGAGGCCAGTCAAACAGGCGCGTCCGTATCCGCGACGAGGTTCGTGGAGGACGCGAGCGCCCATCCTTGAGGCGATCTCAGGCGTCCCGTCAGTTGAATTGCTATCTACGACCAGGATCTCGGTGACAATATCAGCCGGAAGATCAGCTAAGACGCGGCCGATGGATTGCGCCTCATTGTGCGTAGGAATTACCACCGACACCCGCAGTTGATCGTGGCTCAAGTCACCACCATGGAGAAGATGGCCGGCGCCGCGCCAACAAGGCATCGATGCCCCACGCTCGACCAGCTCGCCCTATCGCGAGCCCAAGTGACGCAAGCACCGGAACCAGCAACTCCCATATCCAGGAGGTGCCCCATTCTGAAATCCAAAGGCTGCCCAGGAACAGAAATGCTACAAGGGCGGCAGGGCGCGTGAGCAGACCGAGCAGGAGCAGGATGCCGAGACTGATCTCTGTTAGGCCCTGCATGGGAGCGGCCATCGCGGCGTGGTTCGCTGCCAGAGCCATGATTGCTTTCCACGCGGCCGGAGCGTGGCTCGCTTTAAGGTAATAGCTGATCAGGTTGGCATACCCCGCAGAAGTGTAGAGACCCTTACCAAGATTTTCAAAGAAGACCCAAACAAACATTGCACCGATAGTTACGCGCACAAGTGCGAGCCCGTTTGCTGCGTGCATTTGGTTGGACTCATTTTGCGTCGGGCTTACATTTGTCGTCATCGTAACCTCCTACGCATTGAATGCTGTGTCAGTCTCCGAGGGGGAAGAAAGGCCTGGCAATCTTAAGCCGTTTCCAGAAGGAATACCAGCATCACCCGGACTTGAGCTTGACTGCTGGTGAGCATAACTTTGATTTCCAAATTCTTGGATTTCCAGATTCTTGCCATAAAGGTAATGCCGATCGGAATAAAAAATTGATTGCGCAAAAGATGATCGCTACAGCGTTTCCTCGCTCGTGCTATTCTGAAATTTCCATCATGCGTACTTTCTTTCTCATCCTCATTTTGTTGATTGTTGTGCCAGTTATGGCTCTACTTTTCATGTCTTCCACTCCGGTAGTCACGCTGCCGCCTTCACTTACGGCGCTGGGGCAATCCACTCCAATCACCATCAAGGTTAGCGATCCTCATGGCATTAGCAACGCCGTCGCCACCGTTGAGCAGAATGGCTCCAGCTATAAAGTCTGGGACATGGAGCAGCCTGCGCATCGTTTGCGTTGGAAGGGCGGCGTGGCGGACGCGACATATACGTTCAACGCCGGAGCAAAGATCACCCCGCAGCTTAAAGATGGCAAAGCGCGTCTGGTCGTTGAAGCCACGTCGAATGACTTTCGCGCAAAAACTGTGAGCACCGAGCGCGAAGTGACAGTCGTAACGCGACCACCCTCGGTAAGCGTGGACTCAGACGAGCACTATCTTTATTTAGGCATGGCTGATCTGGTCACGTTCAACGTCTCCGGATATGCCAGTGAATCCGGCGTGCGTGTGGGTGACGAGAAGTTCCGCAGCTGGCCCATGCCAGGCGGCAAACCTGGTTTGTTTTCGCTCTTCGCTTTTGCCTGGAACATGCCCGCAGGAACTCCTCCGCTTGTGTATGCCACTGATCCTGCCGGCAATGAAGTAACCGGCCAGATGGCTTACCAGTTCCCCAAGAATGAACAGCCAAAGTATCGGGTGCGCGACCTGCAGTTGGACGATAAGTTCGTCCAGAAGGTAGTGAATGAACTTGATCCCAACGGATCAGGCGATCTGGTGGAGCGGTTTGTAAAGATCAATAGCGAGATGCGTCGCGCCAACAACAAAACGCTGGCCGATCTTCGCCTGAAGACCGCGGACCATTTTCTCTGGTCGCAGGCTTTTAAGCAGCAATCCAATTCCAAGGTGGAAGCAAACTTTGCCGACGTGCGCAACTATATCTATCACGGAAAGAAGATCGACCAGCAGGTGCACCTGGGCTACGATCTTTCCATCACGCAGCACGTAGGAGTGGAAGCCACGAACGACGGACGCGTTGTCTATGCCGCTCCTCTGGGCATTTATGGCAACTGCATCGTGGTGGACCACGGCTATGGCCTGCAGTCGATTTACGGCCACCTGAGCCAGATTGATGTGCATGAGGGTGACATGGTGAAGCGCGGGCAGATCATGGGTAAGAGCGGCATGACCGGCATGGCGGGCGGCGACCACATTCATTTCAGCATGCAGCTAGAAGGCATCCAAATCGATCCGAAAGAATGGTGGGACGCGCACTGGATTAAAGACCACATCGCCAAGCGAGTGGATTTGCCGGGATTCAGCAACTAGCATTAACCCTCTTTACACAGCGTGTATCTA
>JBAVLE010000187.1:0-10995 GCA_049688735.1 Candidatus Angelobacter sp.
ACTCAGGTTGAAAGGAAACCCGGTCAGCAGCCTTACCTGATGCAACTCTCCCGTTCGCCATTTACGTCCTAGTAAATAGTTAACGGGGGAACAAAAACAAAGATGAAACGTATTATTGCAGCACTCATAGCATCTCCGCTTTTGGCTTTCATGGCCGGATGTTCGCATCATCATGTAGCCACAACCGCCAGCGGCAAAACAGTCTATGGCGAGCAGGCCCAGATCATCGAACGCCTGCGTAATGCCGGTGACGATCTAAAACAACTGATGAACGCTCCTGACAACGCTATTCCGCAAGAAGTCTTGTCTGACGCAAAATGTATTGCTGTGGTTCCGGACATGGTAAAAGGCGGATTCGTTTTTGGCGCGAATCACGGGCGCGGCGTTGCCACCTGCCGCACTGGGCATGGCTGGAGCCAGCCGGCATTCTTTGCCATCACCGGTGGAACATGGGGAGCGCAAATCGGTCTTGAGTCCGTTGATCTCGTCATGGTCTTCCTGGGCGACGCAGGCATGCAAGAGCTTCTGTCTTCACAGTTCAAATTAGGAGCGGAGGCCGGAGTTGCAGGCGGCCCGATAGGCCGTGAAGCGCAGGCAAGCACTGACTGGAAAATGAAAAACAAGATCCTGGTGTATTCACGTACCAAGGGATTGTTTGCGGGTATTGACTTGAGCGGCGCTGCCGTAAAACCGGATGACGATTCCACCCGGGCATATTACGGAAAGCCGATCTCGGCGCATGAAACGCTGATGGGCCAGGGACCGCGCAATGAAAACTCGAAACTTTTCCTATCAGATGTGAGAGAAGCATTTCACGAAGCCAATGCCAAGGAAGCTTCAGACAAATAAGTTGCTCAAAAAAAAACAGACGGCGCGCTCGTGAGGGCGCGCCCTTTTCATTTAGCAGGAATGTACGCCATTGCGATCAACGATCGGTTAGTACGGTTCCTTCAATGCAGTAAGCTGCTGGCGATGGCTGCGGCTGAGAGTGACCTGCTTGCCAGAGACAAGAGTCACAAGATACTTGCCGCTGAACGAGCGTCGCAACTCATGAATGCGGTTGCGGTTCACAATCACTGAGCGATGGATGCGGACAAAGTCGCGCTCAGGTAAGCGCGTTTCCATGGTGCTCAGTTTTTCACGCACCTTATAGTGTGCCTCACCCGCATGCACACGCACGTAGTTTCCAGATGCCTCAAAGTATTCGACTTCGTTGAGCGGAACAAAAACCGTCCGTCCACTTTCTTTGATAGGCAATCTGCCGCTTGTTACTGCGCCTTCTAATGTGCTCATACACTACACCTGGTTCTCTTCCTCTGGCGTGTTAGACGAAGCAGAAAACAAATGGTCACAATTTTTTTTAAATCCTTATACGTATTTACTGAAGCTTTGCATTGTGAGGAGAGCAGTCATGAGATGGCTTATCGATAACTCCCATAATGCGTAGATGGCGAGAAGGAAGCTTTCCAAAAATGAAAGCATCTCATCACTTCACATGCAGATACGTCGCGACCTGATTTTTACAGTGCTTCGCTGATCTCTGCTGAACACTTTTTCAATCCTTTTCGTCATCGTAGATTTGCCTTTCATCACACCGCGGTTAAGAGCTTCTTCTTCGTCGGCCATTGGAACAGCGATTGCATTGTGAAGGTCACACTGCGCAAGCAATCAATGTAGCGGCGCAGATTCATAGGAGAAGCACATGAATCATCATCAACATCCAGTCAAGCAACTGGTTTTCGCCATGGCAACGCTAGCGCTGTTGTGCGCGATGCCATTGCTGGCACAAGTTGTTAAAGGATCTATTTCCGGAACAGTCACTGATCCCCAGGGTGCGGTGGTGTCCGGAGCAACAGTCAAGGCGATCAATGGCGCTACGGCCGCCACGCTCGCCACAACCAGCGATAGTTCCGGCACATTCCATTTCAATCTGATTCCAGTTGGAACTTACAAAGTTGAAGTGACCGCGACAGGTTTCAAGACCACTGTGCAGAACAACATTGTGGTGGCTGCCGGACGCGACAGCGGCCTGGGCGCGGTTCCACTGACCGTGGGCGAAGTCACAACAGCCGTGGAAGTCACGGCCGACGCGCCATTGATCGAGACGACACAGTCACAGGTGACAAACACTTTTGCCGGGACGCAATTGACCACTTTTGCCGGCGTCACTGAAAACCAGGGCCTCGACAATCTGGCCTTATTCATTCCCGGCGTAACCGCCGCCCGCGACAACGGACTTTCCAACACGAACGGCGGCACCGGCTTTTCAGTAAATGGACTGCGGGGCCGCAACAATGACCAGCAGATTGACGGACAGAATAACAATGACAACAGCATCGGCGGTCCTGGCCTTTTTGTCTCGGACACCGAATTTGTTCAGCAATACATCCTGGTCACCAGCCAATTTGGGCCTGAGTACGGACGCAATGCCGGTTCCGTGGTGAACATCATCACGAAGTCAGGTTCCAATGCGTGGCATGGCAGTATCTATGAGCATGAGAACAACACAATCCTCAACTCAATGACGAACTTCCAAAAGCGGTTTGCCACCGACGCGGCTGGTAATCCGCTCACATCGATTCCTCGCGCCAATGACGAGTTTGGCGGCTTTACCATCGGCGGACCGGTGATCAAGAACAAGATGTTTTTCTTCGGTGGATTCGACCAGCAGCTTATCTCACAGAACACGCTCTATACCAGCTCTGGCAATGCGCCAACGCCGAATGGCATAAACACGCTTTCGGCTTGCTTTCCCGGAAGCCAGAGCATGCTTGCGCTGAAATCATTTGGCCCATACGCAATTTCCGCGGGCAATCCCACTCCATTCGGCACGTTCATTGACAATAGCGATCCATCGTGTCCGGGAGTGGAGCTTGGCGGCGTGGAACGCACGCTGCCCACGCATACTCACAACTTTAATTGGGTCACCCGCATGGACCTGCAACTGGGTAATGACGCGATTATGGGACGGTATCTTTTTAATCGCGGCAACAACTTCAACATTGATACTGGCGATGCAGCGGCGGGACTCCCCGTGAGCGTGCCTGCTCTGAGCCAGGCAGTACTGCTTGGCGACACGCACAACTTCAGCTCACACGTGGTCAACGAATTGCGCGTAGGTTTCAATCGCCTCAACGTCGTTTTTGCCACCAACACGATTGGCACGGTGCCGTCGGATTCCGGTGTTGACCAGGCAATTACTCGCGCCACCTTTACTGACCAAAGTTTGTTGCCGTTTGGCTTGAATGGCTCGTTTCCAGAAGGGCGCATCGTAAACACCTGGCAAGGGCAGGACAATCTCAACTGGGTGAGAGGCAAGCATACTTTTAAAGCGGGCGTGAACTATACGTACCAGCGCTCTCCTAATACCTTCCTTCCCAATCTTAACGGAGCGTTTCGCTTTGCTGACTGGCAGGCGTTCGCGGCGGATACACCTAATCGTGTTCGCATTGCCGCCGGAACTCCGACCCTGGATTTCCGCGAGCATGACACCTTCCTCTATGCAGGCGATGACTGGAAGATCCGGCAGAACCTCACTCTGAACCTGGGTCTGACGTGGACCTATTATGGACAGCCGGCGAACCTGTTCAATGATCTGACCACGCAGCGCGAAAGCAATCCTGCCACAGCGTTTTGGCGTCAGGATATTCCACTTTCAGAGCGCACCTCTCCTAAGCTAGACGCTCCAACCAAGAGCTTCGGTCCGAGTCTTGGGTTTGCTTACACGCCAGGCTGGGGCGGCTTCCTGACAGGACATGGCAAAACCGTTTTCCGCGGTGGCTATCGGTTGCTCTATGATCCGCCCTTTTACAACATTTACCTCAACATCGCGAACTCCGCTCCTGTGGTTTTCCTGAATACATTTACGGGGTCACAGATCACGCCCAGCATGATTTTGCCCGCGCATCCGTTCGGGCCGGACGTAAGGGCCGAGCTCTCACCGCAGTTGCAGAAGCTGGTCTTTGATCCACGCAGCCTCGGCGCGGGAGAAGTAACCATTTCCAACAACTTTGGTCCGGATAAAGTCAATAGCTGGAATTTCGGCTTCGAGCGTGAAATTACCCGCAACTCCGCCGTGGAACTGCGCTATGTGGGCAACCACGCTTATAACCTCTTCCAGACGGTGAACGGCAATCCCATTGTTACCGGCAACTCCACCGCGCCTGCTGGACTTACGGGCTGCACTGCTCCGCAGGTGCTGCTTGGCCCGGGACAGACAGCAAATCCTGCGCTGGGCCGCGCTGATTGCTCTAAAGGCCTGGTTCTGGAGCGCAACAATGGCGGCTTCTCCAACTACCACGGATTGCAGGCTGAGTTCCGCGCCAACAATCTTTTCAAACAACTTGGAGTACGCGCTGCTTACACCTACAGCCGCACTCTGGATAACGTAAGCGAAATTTTCAGTACGGGAGTTGCCGGCACAACGCTGGCCTTCGCCCAGAATCCCTGGGACACGGGTCGCGGCGAATACTCGTTCTCCGGACTGGATATTCCGCACCAAGTCTCCATTGCTGCCACGGAGCAACTGCCCTTCTTCAAGACGCAGCATGGACTGTTTGGCCATGTGCTGGGAGGCTGGGCTGTTTCGGCAAACTATATATGGGCGTCAGGCCAGCGCTACACGCCCCTGCAAACATTTGCTGAAGCTGCTTCTACCGCATCCAGCAACAACTATGACCTCACTTGGCTGGCAAATAACGTTGGCGTAGATGTGGCTCGCCCGTTTGTCGGTAACCTCGGCGCTCCAGCCAGCAGCGTGGGCGTCTATGGATCTGACGCTTGCTTCATGTTCGGTACCGGCGACCCGACTGTCGACGCGACCATTCCCGTTTGCAATGGGCGTGTGTCACCCACGACGCTCATCAGTCTCAACTCAATGAACGCCACCGGCATCGGTAAAAATCCCGACCCAACGAACTCCGGTCCAGTGCCCGGCGCAATCGACACCAAGTCCGTGCGTTACATCATAAATGGCGCGGAGGCCCAGAGCGTTTTTGGCACGCCGTTTGGCGCCCGTCGCAACCTCTCACAGGACGCGCCCACCAACATCGCCAATCTCGCTGTGTTCAAGAACATCAAGATGAACGAACGCGCCAGCCTGGAATTCAACGCGACACTCCAGAACGTGTTCAATCATCCCAACTTCCAGAGCATCGATCCCAACATTGAAGATGCCGGGCTCACGAGAACTCAGCAGGCCCCATTTGTTGGCTTTGCTGATCCCAGCGTGACCAATGATGTAGTGGGCAACGCTCTGGGTAACCGCATTGTTCGCGTCGGACTTACATTCAGGTTCTAAGCTCCGATGAGTTGTTTTTCTTTGCCCGCCGGCTCTCCATCCGGCGGGTTTTTCTTTGCCGCGATGTCTGCTCCATACGGAGCAGCACTGTTGCGCATAGGTTTTTGCCGGAAGCTGGGGTAAGCTTTGCCTTAGCATGCCCATCAGCCTTCCAAAGCCGCGCAGTTCGGCCGCATTGGCGGAGCTGGATGCTTTGCGCGATGAATTCCGCGCAACCATTGCCGCATCCAGGCGGCCAGCGGTGTTTTCGTCCCGCGTGGGTGTGGTCCTTTCTGGCGGCGGAGCACGCGGATCTTATGAAGCCGGCGTGCTTATGGCTTTTCAGGACGCCCAGGTTCCCACTCACATCATTGCAGCCACTTCCGTCGGCAGCATCAATGCTGCTTCCTTTGCGGCGCAGGCTGAGGGGCTTGTCGGCAAGGCTGAGCCACTGATTGACGCATGGCTGGACCTTACGCCCGCCACGCTCGGCATTGACTGGTCGCGATACATTTTCCTCCTCGCCGGATTGGTAGCGGCCTCAGCCGGCATTGGCAATTTTCTCTGGCTGTGGCTGCAGGAGCACGGCATCTTTCTGCACGCGCACCATCCTAAAACTACATGGCTGGCGCTGGGGGTTGCCGGGATCTCCATTTTGCTTTTCGCCGACAAGCTCTCGTACGTCGGCTACGTAGGCCTTAAATATCTCCGCAAGCGCGATTGGGAGCCGGATTGGCGCAAGACCTGGGTTTCAATCGGTGCAAACGTGCTGGTGTGGGGCTTTATTGTGCTGTTCGTGGCCTTCACCTATATCCATCTGCCGCTCGATGGCAACGGTTCCTACAGAATGACGCCGCACGTGCCCATAATCTTTGCCATCCTGATTGCGCTGGGCGTATATCGCTTATTGCAGGACCCACTCAGCAAACTCAGCCACCGCTTCTTGCGGATGCCGTTGCGCACCGGCCTCTTCCCCAATTTCGATCGCATCAAGTTTCTGCGCGCCCGAATTCCTGACGATAAGCTGCGGAACTCGGCTATCCGCGTGATCATGACCGCGACTGACATCCAGCGCGGAGTTGCACGCTTCTTCTCCAATGCCACCGTTGAAACTCTGGTCAACGATCCGGGAGCCCATAAAGAATTTATCCGCCGCGAGGTGGAGAGCCCGCAAGATCTTGTGCTGGCTGCTGTGGCGTCTTCCGCTTACACGTTTGCTTATGAAGCCGTCACCATGGATGGGCGCCTGTGGACTGATGGCGGCATCATGACCAACCAGCCGGTGCTTCCTGCGCTTCGCCTGGGCGCTGACGTCCTCTTCCTGATATTAATTGCGCCACTGGAAGGCCCGGACCACACGGAAGCCATCAAGACTTTTCTCGATGTAGGCGTGCACGCCGTGGACATCCTGATCTCCAAGAACTTCAAATCAGATATTGCCATGCTCAGCAGCATCAATCGCCTCTGCACCGTTTATGCGGCAGAGATGGGCGTAAAGCCGGAGCAAGTGGAACTGGAGATCGGCAAGCAATACTACAGGTTTGTGAAGTTCTTCAACATTGCGCCGCACAAGCCGCTGCCGGCTAACGCGTTGGATTTTGACAGCGAAATCGTCAGTCCCATCATTGTTCAGGGATATCGCGACGCGCGTGCCGTGATCCAGGATTTCTTGGAGTATGAAGCTTCGCGTCCAACACGAGACTCGCGCCGCATCGTGCGGCTCGCGGTTGAACGTCCTGAGGGAAACTTCCACATGACCAGAAGATGAGCAAAGATGCGAAGTAGGTTCTGCCTTCTGGCTTTTCTGACCACCCGCTTCCTGCCTCTCCCCTCCCTGCTCATCCCACCTCATTCCAGGCCATCCCAGATTGGCGCACGTTTCAGAGAAAGTCCCTTGGTGCTCCTTCGTGTCCTTCGTCGTTAAAAATTTGCGGCTTTCCGAAGTCTCGATCATCCGATGTCCCGATCATTCGATGTCCAGATTCCGTGTCCCTCTGCCTGCGTCTTTCAGCCAAAAGCCCACCCGGGGGTAGACGTTTTGTTGCAAACAAAAGGGAAAGTGCGGCAATAATATACTTGACACACCCGCCTAATTCGGGTACTCTGGAAACATGAAAGAGCAATCATCCTTTCCGCAGACCTTGGCTCAGGCAATCCGCTACTTTGCCGACCTGAATAACTGCATCGACTTTCTGGCGAATCTCCGCTGGCCTGATGGCGTGACCTGCCCCAAGTGCGGAAGCAAAGAGGTGTCCTACATCTCTACCCGCCGAATCTGGAAATGCAAACAGAAGCATGACCATCGCCAGTTTAGCGCGAAGGTGGGAACCATCATGGAAGATTCCCCGATTCCATTGAATGATTGGCTCACCGCAATGTGGCTCATTTGCAATTGCAGGAATGGTGTTAGTTCCTATGAAATCGCCCGCGATATAGGCGTAACCCAGAAATCAGCATGGTTCATGGCTCACCGCATTCGTCTGGCGATGCAGAACGGATCATTCGTCAAGCTAGGTGGCAATGGCGGCATCGTGGAAGTCGATGAGACTTACATCGGCGGCAAAGCGCGCAACATGCATGCGACCGTGAGACGGCGCAGGAACGTGAAAGACATCGGCGCAAAGTCTATGGTCATGGGAGCAATTGAGCGTGGCGGCAAGGTCTATGCTCAAGTCGTATCCAATCGTAAAAAGGAAACCATCAAAGAAGTAATCTTCCCAGCAATTGAGCAAGGGACTACTGTTCATACCGATGAATTTCCAGCTTACATCTATGCGACCAAGGATGCAGATTTCGAGCACAAAGTCATCAATCATCTTGAGAAATATGTGGACGGCAACATCCATACCAACGGAATCGAGAATTTTTGGTCTTGCCTCAAGCGCGGATTAGGTGGCACATACATTGCAGTCGAGCCGTTCCATTTGTTCCGGTACGTCGATGAGCAAGCATTTCGTTTCAATAATCGGTCAGATCACAATGGAAACAAATTGACCGATGCAGAGCGGTTTACGGTAGTAGCATCACAGATCGTTGGAAAGCGGTTGACCTTTGCGGAGGTCACTGGCAAGGTGCAGGAAACGCCCTTCTAACCCTTATCGTTTGAAGCGCGGGAAGCGGGCGAAGTCTTAGCCCGCTTATTTTTTTGCCGCTCACTTTTCTGTTTCTCTATTTCCCGTTTCACTTCAGAACCAGGGACGCTCACTATTCGGCGAACAAACTCCCTGAATTTCTCAAAATCGCCTGTTTTTGCATTAGACTTCATAGTCCTATTATGCCCTATATGAAAGAATCACGGCTGAAGATTGAGCGGGCCGAGATGCACATCCATGATATTGAACGGCGCATTGCCGCGCTTCATCAAACAGACACTGCCAAGGTTGAGATTTACCCGGAGCATGGAACTGAGCGACTGATACATACCTTCCAAGATCCCTTCGTTTTCGATGATCTCTCGCTCATGATTGGGGATGCCGTCCATAACCTCAAATGCGCTCTTGACTATACGTGGCTGCAAACAATTGAAAAGCTGGTTCCCGCTAACGTCGATGATAGGGCTAAATTTCCCGTTCGGAAGTTCATCGAAGAACTTAAGGGCTTTTTGAGAAAAGGAAACATAGACACCACCTGCAAGCCGTTGTTCGATTTCATGGTCAACGAGATACAGCCTTGCGAGGGAGGGAATGACGCCATTTGGGCCATTCACAATTTCGACAATCGAGACAAACATCGACTGCTGCTCCCCGTTTTGGCACAAGGACACATTGGCGGACTTGAGGTGCAGGACGAAAGTGGCGAAAAATTCCCCGGATTCGGCGTGGGAGATTTTCAGAGACCCCCCTACGTTATCGACTTTGAAAAAGGCTTGCACGTCACAAAGAAGGGCAAGCTCGCCGCTGAGATAGGAGTCGAGGATACTAAGTCTGGATGCTTCATGCACGTACCGGAGACGCTGAAGGTGTACTCTCAGACGATTCTTGCAGTCGTGAAGGCTTTCGAGGGATTCCTGCAATCCGCTCCCTAGGACAGTTGATACCATGAAAAAATAATTTCATGGCTGTCAAACGGCATTTTTTAGGTACTTGACACACCCAAGCTATTCAGGTGCGTCAAGTACACAGGCAATTAAAAACCCGCCTTTCGGCGGGTTCTGGTTATTCGAATCCGAGATAGGTTCTGTCTTTGAAAAGAATCCCGATTGCGCAGTCGTCGTCCATTGTGGAAACTTCGATCCGTTCAACGACCTTGCCGCGAACGACAGCGAAGGGGTCTGGTTTGCGTCTCTTGCGGGAACGTGTACCCTTAGATGCAGCCATTGAGTCGCCTTTCTAGGAAGGTGATTTTTTGGTTAGGGGCAGGTCGGCGTTGACGCGCTGGCCTGTCCTGTCTCTGCTTATAACGCTATCAGGGGAGCGAATGCAAAGGAAAAAGCGCATACATCCCGCAATTCCTGTCAGGTGCGTCAACTATATTATTGCCGAAAGTGCAATTCGACCGGACGGTCACCGAGCGGTCGAACTCTTTTTTTGCGCTTTTGGCGCTGCAATCTGGCCCAATCTCAACCCCTTTTTATCTTTCCAACTGTTCGGTCGGCAGAGGGTCGCAACTCTTCGTTCGGCTGAACGCTGAGAGCTGCTTGCTGAATGCTAGTTTTCAAAGATCATTGCGTATCCACCCCTCAGGGCTGAATCACTTTACCCGATCTTCGCTGGCGAATCAACCGCGAATAAGTACAAGGATAAAGTACGAATTGGTACAGGAACAAAAAGGTAACGTCGGCATGGCACCTTCGCCTGCGCTGATCAAAGCTTGGAGGGGTGGCTATCGGATGTCGAAAAAAATCTTCTGGCAGCACGATCTCTGCGTAGAGACGCAGCATGCTGCGTCTCTCTCCCGGATTCACCTAAAACCTTAGGGAAGAGAGAAGCACTTTCCTTCTGTCTCCGTTTCCTGAAACAGCGCTGTGAGGGACACATATCCGGGACGCTCCCATTTGCGCACCATTAACGTTTTTAATTGCCTTTTAATAAATGTACTAGCTATCGTCTGTAGCATCGGAACGGGTGGGACGCGCGCGGCTACTAGAGGCCCATCTTCCTGATTAATCAGCGTTCACTCTCGAACAGGGAAGGTAGTCCAAGTATGCCATTGTTGTCGCAAGACATCTTTGTCCTGCGGTTTGATAAAACCAACCCCGGCATGCTGGAGTGCCATTGTTCCGTCTGCCAGCGCCTGGTCGCCGCCAGCCGTGAAATGAACGTTTTGGAAATTGTGCAGCGAATCCACCTGGGCAAGTGGCATCCGGAAACCCTGATCCAACACAAATTTACTATGTAGTCTGCTGCCGCTTTGCTGCAGCGCAAAAGTTATTAGGAATCAATGCCCTTCAGGAGTTGGGCAAGGCTCACTCCCAGGGTCCTTGCCAGCTTTGCCAAAGTGCTCAGGCGGATGTCTTTTTCACCGCGCTCAATGGCGCCGGCAAAAGAGCGTCCCAGGCCGCCTTCATGGGCAAAACTTTCCTGTGACCAGCCGCGTTTCTCCCTCAGGCGGCGGACCCGTTCCCCGAGTTGTAGCTGGGCCTGCGACCCTGCTTTCTTCGCGGCCCCGTTTTTGGCTTGCATTCCACCCTAACATCGGTGTAAATTTCTCCTCTGTCTACCCTTGATCGTGTCACTCTTTAACGTGACACCATCAATCGTAGGCAGACAGGTAGAAGG
>JBAVLE010000188.1:0-19695 GCA_049688735.1 Candidatus Angelobacter sp.
GTCAAGATGAACGCCAAAACCGGGCGCCCTTGACTGCGTTTCCAGCGCCGATGCCCTCGTGCGCTTTTTTTACACTTGACTCAGGCCGTTGTTGTCATACATGGAATGGGGATTGAAAAAGTCGATACAGGCCTAACAGGAATTCTCAGGGTTACAACCAGTACGCCTGCTTATAAGGGTCATGTGCAGAAAAGAGTCTCTTTTGACGAAAATGACCCTGAGGGCATATACGACCAGAATATTCAGCTTGCGGACCTCAACGCACTTAATGCGGCTTTAGCGGTTATTAAATGGAAGAAAAGTCTTGGTTTTTATCACGACTCCGAAAAGGAACACAACAGCACATACTCGATCAATTGCAATCTATTAACGAGCGACGAACGGCCTGAGGTCCCTGAGTTCAATGCTGACGAGGAAAAGGTTGAAGCATAAAGAACTTGCAGTCGAATTCGTTGAAAGCATTCCTGAAAACATGAGGGATGGGGTGCTTTATATTTCAACTAAATATGCAACCGCGATTCACAAATGTTGCTGTGGCTGCGGGAATGAAGTAGTAACGCCTTTAAGTCCGGCCCAATGGTCTCTCAGCTTTGATGGTGAGTCAGTTTCTCTTGAACCATCAATTGGAAATTGGAACTTTCCTTGCAGGTCACACTATTGGATCACGCAGAACAAGGTCAGGACTGCTGCTCCCTGGTCTCAAAAGATAGTTGATGCTGGCCGAGCGAAAGATCAGAAAGCTCTCAACAAGCATTTTGGAACGAAAGCAAAAGGCGGAAAGAAACAGAAATGATCACGTGACTTATCGGCCGGTAGCCCCACATGATCTTTACCGGTACGCCGCAGGCTCGCGCGCAGAGAGGCGGAGCGCGCAAAAGCGTTCTCGCCAATCCGCTCAACCCTTCTCGGCGCCGTCGCCGGTACTGGCCCTAGAATCTCCGCTCGGCCGTACGTTTGGATCACGGTCGACCGCATCCTGCTCGGGTGCGCTGTTCAACTGGCGTGTGGCAAAGAAGACTGCTGCTGTCCATGTGGGGAAAAGATCGAGTCCGGGGACAAGCTCCGCGGCAAAGGTTGGCAGAAAGCTCAGTGCCATCCCAGAAGCTTAATCAGGATATGCGCCCACCACGGTACCCAACCCGCATCGAGAGGCGTGAAGGAAAGACGGTCATTCATGCCGCGTCACCATCACCCTCCAACTCCGTCTCATCCCTCCCGCAAGGCGTTGAGCGGATCGATTTTTGCTGCCCTGCGCGCCGGAATGTAACACGCCAGCAGCGCTAGCGCTGCCAGCAGCAGCGGAGCGCCAACCAGGAATCGAGGATCATAGGTGCCAACGTTCAGCTCGTCAAAAATAACCTTGATCAGCGCTGAAAGCATTTTAGCCAGCCCGAATGCGCCCAGAAATCCCAGGACGGTTCCAACGCAGACCAGCGCCGCGCCTTCACGCAGCACCAGCCGCAGCACCTGCCCCTTCCGCGCGCCCAACGCCATGCGGATCCCGATCTCCCTGCGGCGTTGCGCAACAGAATAGGCCGTGACGCCGGCCAGTCCGATGGCGGCCAGCACCAGGCCAAACAATCCAATGCCGCCATAGATACTTACGGCAAAACGCTCAGAGGAGCGGACCAGCTCCAGATAACCTGCCAGCGTGCGCACATCGAAGAGGTCCAGGTTGGGATCGATAGCGGCAATCTGGCGACGAATGCCGGTCAACGTATCTGGTCCGGCATCTGACCGCACCATAATAGTGATGCCGTCGGCGGGCGGTCGCTCAAAATTGCGTTCTGTTAATGGCAAATAAATGATGGGCAGGCTAATGCCCACGCCATTCTTTAAATCGTTCACCACGCCCACTACTTCATAGGACTGCTTGTCATCCCTGACATGCTGTCCGAGCGCATTGCCATTGCCGAAAAACTTGTGGGCGGCGTTCTCATTCAGAACAACGGGCAAAGTCTTTGATCCATCTGCCTGATCGCGTTGATCCAGCTCCACGAATTCCCGGCCTGCCAGCAGCGGCTCGCTCAGGGCGGAAAAATAGCCCGCACCCACAGTGTCTTTAATCGCGGATATTTGTACCCGCGAGGCCCCACCGGAGTCTTCCGCAATGAACGGGATGGCTTCATCTCCATCTTGAATAGAAAAAGGCGATTGTGCTGACAGGACGACGGTACGCACCCCGCCAGAGTTCTTGAGCTGTTCAGGGAGCTTGTCAAACAGCGCTCGAGCTTTTTCCGGCGTGTAGCCGTCACGCACCGGATCAATAGACAGCAGATACATAGTCCTGGCATCGAACTTGGTTTGAACGTCGCTGGTCTTTTTGATTCCCAGCACCAGGAAACCAGTGATCAGCAGCAGCATCAGGGAGCCGGTAATCTGGGCGACCATCAATAGATTGCGCAGCCCTAAGCGCCGGTACCCGGGCAACTGAAGCGCTGAGCCTTCTTTGAGTGCGGGTGTTACGTCGGCCTTGGTGGACCGCAAGGCCGGTGCCAGGCTGAAGCCTATGCCGCAAACAATGGACAACCCGAACACCAAAATGGCGGCGTGCCAATCCGGAGTGAAATCACTTTCAATCGGTATTGTGGTGGGCGGAAGAAAGCGGGCGTTCAATCTTGTTTGGGCATACGCCAGCACGAATCCCGCAATGCCGCCGAGCAATGACAGCAAGATGCCTTCAGTCAACATCTGCCGGATAAGACGAAACCGGCTGGCCCCAATGGCCAGGCGGATAGCCAGCTCCTTGCGGCGGTTGGCGCCGCGCGCCAATAGCATGTTCGCCAGATTCATGCACGCAATCGTCATGATGAGCCCCATCAGCACGGCAAAGAGTCCGGACAGCACGGGCTTCAACTCCCGGGGAAGCGGCACCATGGTACCCGCCGAAAACAACTTCAGGCGCTTGCCCTTGTCGATGCGTTTTTGGATTGATGGATCCTGGTCGTCGAGCCGGTGAGTGATTGAATCGAGTGCGGCCTCTGCGGAATCAATCGTTACGCCGGGCGCCAGGCACATGATGGCCAGGAACTGGCGGGCACTGCGTTGATGCACCACGTCATTCCCGAGTTCCGGAGCCAACGCTGCCGGTGCTGTGATGGGAACGAAAACCTCGGCAGGATTCATGGATAACGCGCCATTGAAATTCTTTGGCGTAATTCCCACGATGGTTGCAGGCTGTCCATTGAGGCGAAGCGTCTCTCCAACAGCTTCAGGAGAGGAGTTTAGGCGATTGCGCCAGAAACGATCACTGATCACCACAACGGGCGCGTTGCCCCATTTTTCAAGCTCGGGGCTGAGCACACGTCCCCGTTGTGCAGGAACGCCGAGCACGGAAAAATAATCAGGGGAGACAAGCTGGCCAAAAACGCGTTGCGGCTTCTCATTCACATCACCCTGGAAGTTCACATTGAACGGTACTCCAGTCTGAAGCGCGGCCACTCCGGCGAACAAGTCCTTTTGTTCCCGGTATTGCTCCACGTAGTAATACGAGAGCACCTTCTCGGGCATCACCAGGCGTTTTGCATTTGCCGCAGACGGCAACTCGCGGGAGATCAATTGCCATTTTGAGTTGTAGATCATCGTCGTCAGGCCCATTCCCAGCCCCATGGAAATGATGCCGACCAACGCAAATCCCGGCGACTTCACCATCCCGCGCCACGCATACCGCATATCGCCGCGCATTTCCGTCAGGTATTCAAGCGGCACGCGAATCGCAATGTCCGCAATAAGAGGGACCAAACCTGCAACGCCATGCCTTTTGGCAATATCGGCCACCACGTCCTCGCCAAGCTGGATTACCTCTGTGCCATAAGCCAATTTGAATTCATGCGGAAAGGCGTGAGCCAGCCAACGGTAAATGCGCATTGCGATATTCATTCAATCACCTCGCCATCACGATCTTCATTCGGCTACCAAACCTTGTTTCACTTGAATTGCGCGAACCAACTCCTTGAGGCGTTCACATTCCGCGTCGAGCACACTACGGCCCAGGGCCGTCAGCCGGTAGTAGCGCCGGCGCGCATCGTCCAGTTCCGGAGCGGGCCGTTCGTCCGACTCCTCAATCAGGTCCGCCTCAATCAGCCGCTTGATAGATCCATACAGCGTGGCTGGCCATAAGCGAACTTTCCCCGTGGTACGCTGCAGCACCTCTTGCATGATTCCGTAACCGTGCTGCTCTCCACCGGCAAGCGTGAGCATGATGTGGAACCACTGAGTCTTAAGTGGGAGAAACTTGTGGAAGTCAACATTAGTCATAAACAATATATATACTACACAATATATATATGGGTGGATAGTAAAAAATTAGTGGAGGCTGGTGCTGAAGCCGCTCGCATGCCCCAGACGTGCCAGATCGGACCTGCGATTGCGCCATGTTGCGCGTTCCTTGTCCTCCCTTTACCATTTCGCAGATGAATCGACGCGACTTCCTGGCTACTGTGCCTCTGGCTCTTGCGGCATCCACCTTGCCCGCTTCTGAAATGTTCACCCCGTCTTCTGCTGCCCAAAGATCTTCGCCGTCAGCGCCGCAGAATCAAACAGCCGGCGTAACCGTCGTGCCACATGATCTCGACTTCGCCACGGCGTTGCAAGCGGCAGAAGCTATTCGTTCAAAGAAAGTTGCGTCGGTTGAACTCACTGAACGCATGTTTGCCCGCATTGATCATTACAATCCGCAGCTGAATGTATTTGCTTATCAGTTGCGTGAAGATGTGCTGGCGCAAGCAAGAAAAGCCGATGCAGCTCTGGCACAAGGTGAGGCGCCCGGCGTCTTTCATGGCGTTCCCATCACGGTAAAAGAAAGCTTTGCTGTTGCGGGACATCCATGCACGTGGGGCTTTCCGCCGCTGCGCGATTCCAAAGCGCCACAAAATTCTGACGTTGTAAATCGTTTGCTCTCTGATGCCGGGGCCGTGCTGCTGGGCGCCACCAATGTGCCTGTGGCCCTGTCGGACTGGCAAAGCTATAACCCGATTTACGGACAGACCAACAATCCATGGGATGTAAAAAGAAGTCCTGGCGGATCGTCTGGCGGAAGCGCTGCCGGTCTTGCCGCAGGCTTGGGATACCTTAGCGTGGGCAGCGATATTGGAGGATCAATCCGGGTGCCCGCACATTTCTGCGGCATCTTTGGACATAAGCCAACGCTGGATCTAGTGAGCCTGCAAGGCCACCTTCCCGGCGGCAATCCTGGGCTGCCGGACTTCTCCACGCTCCTTGCTGTTGGCGGACCGCTGGCCCGCAGCGCTCAAGATCTGCTGGCTGCACTCAAAGTTATAGGTGGCCCTGCCGGTTGGGATGCGAAGGCATGGAAATGGCACATGCCCGAGACTCGCGCGCGCAGCTTAAAAGATTTTCGCGTGGGCTATGTGATTGACGATCCCATTGCTCCACCCACGCCGGAAGTAAAAGCCGTGTTGGAAAATGCGATTGAGAAGCTTGGCCGCGCCGGAGCAAAAATGAAGCAGGGCTGGCCCGAGGGCCTGAAGCCCGCGGAACTTTTGGCCAATTACAAATTCATGCTGGAAGCTTTCTTATATAGCACCGCGCCTCCTGAAGAACAGGAGCGCCTGAGAAAAACGGCTGGTAACATGGTTGCCGACAAGAACTCCGGCGCTATGAGCTCATTTGCTGACTGGCAGAAGCAAAACCTCCGCCGGCTGGCATACCGCGCGCAGTGGCAGGCGTACTTCAATCAAATAGATGTCTTTCTCTCTCCGGTAGCTTTTACCGAGGCGTTTCCGCATGACCACAGTGAGCCGCAGGAACAGCGCACTATTGCCACCTCAACCGGCCCTCGTCACTATATGGATATGCTCAATTGGATCGCTCCGGCAACGCTGACCGGATGTCCTGCGACCGTTGCTCCGGTGGGTCGCACTTCGCAAGGATTGCCGGTGGGCATCCAGATCATGGGGCCATATTGGGAAGATGCAACTCCGATCACGTTTGCTGATCTGCTGGCGAAAGAGGTGGGCGGGTTTGTTCCGCCACCGGGATATGGGGAATAACGGAAAACAAATCATTTGTGCTGATCGGCCTTGCGGTCTTCAAGAATACGATCCATGGCAGACAAGGCTGAGATAGCGTCGGACGCATAAGCATCAGCGCCAAAACTCTTCCATAAGTCCGGTCCCAGAGCAGCCGCGTATCCGCCGGTCACAATGGCCGTTTCCGGCAGTGTTTCCTTTAGCTTTGCAATCAGCATGCGCGTGCTCTGGAGGGAAATCAGCGTCGTCATCGAAATGGCGATAATTTCCGGCTGCAACTGTCGCGCAAGCTCAATGGCGGAAGCGGTGGGCGTATTCGCTCCGACGAAGTATGTGTCCCATCCATCCAGTTGGCACAGGCTGCAGACCGTCTCCAGGCCCACGCAATGATGTTCCCCTTCGCCGCAGATGCCGATGATCCGCGCGTCTCGCCGGGTTCGCGGCTGGACCATGCGTGAGAGCCTGTGCAAAATCTGCTGGGCGGTCGCGGTGGCATAATGCTCCACCGCCACGCTGATCGAGTTTACCTGCCACAACCTTCCTATTTCACGTTGCGCGGGCTGCAGTACGTGCAAGTAAAGATCGAAAATGGAGCCGGCATCAGTGGCCATTGATTCCATCAGTTCCATCGCTCCTGCTGAATCCAGGGCCAGTATCCGTTCGATGTACTGGGACAGCGTCGGTTTCAAACGTTCGCTTGCTACAACCGGAGCGGGTTCGTCCGGGTACTGCGGCAGACGCTCGAGCGCCACATCCAGATAGCCGATAATTACGTCGGCAGCGGCTTCAGGGGCTGACGCGAGCAGCGCAGCTTTCCAGTGCTCCAAGTTATCTTCCAGGTGGGAAGCGGCAATCCCGCGCTTCCCCAGCACTATCTTCACCCATCCGCAATAGTCTGAAAAAATCTGGGGATTTCCTGCCTGGATGGAGGCAGCGAGATAGTGCAAATGAAAGCGGTTGTCTTCTACGCAACGCAGCCGCGCTTTCGGGTTCGCGCGCCAAGTCGTCTCCGGGGCGGCGCATTGGCGCTCAACCACCTGCATCACCAGCATGTCTCCCTGCAGGTTAAGAAAGTCGAGCGCCGCCGAGATGTCGCGATAGTCTGACATGCTAGGAACAGATATGTTCGAAGACCCGAACCTGCGTGCTGGCCGGGTCCAGTTTCAGCCCGCGAGGAATGCCATGGTGAGATTCATGGTGCGCCGGACTCTTATGCCACTGCTCGTAGCTGGAAAAATCTGACCAGTAGGTCAACAGCCAGATTTCATCCGGTTGATCATGTGGGCTGACCACATCAAGCCGTATGAAACCGCTGGCGGACTCGACCTGGTGAGGACGGTTGAGGAAAGCCTGTTTCACCTCGGGCGTCATTCCGTTCGCAACTTTAAATTTGCTGAGCACGAGTACCATCGATCAGCCGCCTACTCGCTAGTAAAGTAATCCACCGCCACAGGACTTTCAAACAGCGAATAATCGCGCGTCACAATGGTGATACCAGTTTCAGTCACGATGTAGTTTTTGGCATCCTGCTCTGGATCAAAGCCGATCACCGTTCCTTCAGGCAAATGCACGTCGCGGTCAATAATCGCGCGGCGAATCTTGCAGTGCCGGCCGATGTTGACGTGGGAAAAGATAATGCTGGATTCCACTTCAGTGTAAGAGTTCACGCGCACATCCGGCGAGAGCACGCAGTTACGCACATAGCCGCCGGAAAGAATGCTGCCGGGGCAAACGATGGAATCAATGGCCATGCCGGTGCGTCCGGGCTCGCCAAAGACAAACTTAGCCGGCGGGTATTGTCGCTGGTGGGTGCGAATGGGCCAGTGCTTGTCATACAAATTGAATACCGGCGAGACGGAGACCAGGTCCATGTTAGCTTCGTAATAAGCTTCAATGGTGCCCACGTCGCGCCAGTACTGCGCTTCCTTCATGTTCTCGTCGATAAAGTTGAAGGAAAAGATTTTGTACTGGTCGAGGATGCGGGGCAGGATATCGTGCCCGAAGTCGTGCGACGAGTTAGGATCCTCAGCATCTTTCAGCAGCACGGGCAGCAGCACGTCTGTGTTAAAGATGTAAACGCCCATCGAACCGGAAACCATCTCCGGGTTGTAAGGCGAGCGCAGCTTGGTTTCCTTGGGCTTCTCTTCAAAGCCGGTAATGCGTCCACCGCGGTCGATATCCACAATGCCAAAGTGATAGCACTCACTTGGATCGATAAGGATCGTGGCCAAAGTCACATCCGCTCCAGTTGACCGGTGATGGTCAAGCATGAGCTGATAATTCATCTTGTAGATGTGGTCCCCGGAGAGGATCAGCACGTGCTTTGACTGCTCAGAGCCAATGGAATAAATGTTCTGGTAGACGGCGTCAGCCGTGCCAAGGTACCAGCTATCGCTCACGCGCTTCATCGGCGGCAGCACTTCAATGAACTCGCCCAGCTCGCGCGCCACCACTGAGCCCCAGCCTTCGCGGATGTGCCGGTTCAATGAGAGCGCTTTGTATTGGGTAAGGATGTAGACCTTGCGCAGGTCTGAATTGATGCAGTTGGAAAGAGTGATATCAATGATGCGATAGTTGCCGCCGAAAGTTACTGCCGGTTTGGCGCGGTCGCGTGTAAGTGGATAAAGGCGTTCTCCGGCGCCGCCGGCGAGTAATACTCCAAGTGTATCCTTCATAGTTTTTCGCGGACCATCTTTTGCGGGACAGCAGGGGAACTCTGGGACACCAAACTCCGGGACACCGAAATTTTATGCTAGCAGAAAAAAGAAAAACCGGCGCAGCACTCGCCTTGCGCCGGAGCATTCTATCCCAATTTTTTTGCTACGCAGCGTCGTCAGTGGCAATGCGTAGAGACTTCAGAAAGCGCACATCGTGGGCATTGATGCTGAATTCAGGTTCAACATGCTTCTTGCGCGAGCTTACCAGTTGCGGAGCGGCGGCTTCCTCCTCATGCTTGTTGAAGCCAATGGTAGCTTCCAGCACCAGAAACACGTCAAATCCTTCGTCTTTTATTCTGGCAATCACGTTTGCGATCTGGTCCGATTCAGAAAGAGACACGTTAATGGCCTCTCCCAAATCTTTCATTAGCTGTTTTAATCGTGGATTCACGAAAACTCCTCTAACACTGCTAAGTTAGATGCCCGGCGGGTTACCTGCGTTTTATTGTTTACGCTTCAAGCGGCCAGTTTTCGCGCTACAATGTCCAAAATGGCACAAATCTCCGCGGTAAAAAATGCTTTGCAAAGCGTTGTAAAGAAAGACCGCCTGCTCAACGCGGCCTTTGCCGGCGGGAAATCCTTTGTCGTTTCTGTAAGCCGTACGTTTTACGCTTTCTGGCTCCAGACGACCGGTTTGATGTTCGTGCTTTTCACCGTTCTCGGAGCATCATCCCTGGTGCGCCAGTACCATAAAGATCATTTCGCCGACCATCAGCGCGCCACCATTGAAACCATCTTCACTCTGGTCTGCTTTTACTTCACGGTCCACTCCTTTATTAAAGCCAGCCGCACTCTCAAACGGATATAGCTTCAGCCGGACTTGATTTAGCTTCCTTGTTTTTTTGCTCAAAACCGGCCAATCTGGGCTTGTTTTACCGTCATTGAGGCCCAACTTTCGCGGTTGGCGTAAATTGGCGCACCTTACAAGTCAGGCCAGCTGCCCCATTGTTCTCTCTGGCCTTATGTGGAAAGGGTGAAAGGCTCTTGCCCGTTGGGCGGAGTATCATAATCAGCAGACCGCCTGAACATGCCCCAGGACACCAAAGTCGAACGCGACGCCGAGCAGCTCAAAGACATTGCGCCTCACCCTCTCTATACGCCTGCCGATCTCGAAGGCTGGGACTATGACAAGGACGCAGGCTATCCCGGCGAGTTCCCGTTCACTCGGGGTGTACAGGCCACCATGTATCGCGGCCGGCTATGGACGATGCGGCAGTATGCCGGCATGGGTGATGCGGAAGAATCCAACAAACGCTACAAATATCTTCTCTCTAACGGGACTACAGGGCTTTCTGTAGCGTTTGATCTGCCTACGCAGATCGGCATGGACTCAGACCATTCCATGGCGCTTGGTGAAGTTGGCAAAGTGGGCGTGGCCATTGATTCCATTGAGGACATGGAGCGCCTCTTCGCGGGCATCAACCTGGAAAAGATTTCGACATCCATGACCATCAATGCCAGCGCTGCTATCCTGCTGGCACTTTATATTGCCGTCGCCCGGCGCAATGGGTTGGATACGCGCAAGCTCAGCGGCACCGTACAGAATGACATTCTTAAGGAATACATTGCGCGCGGGACATATATATATCCGCCGCGCCAGGCGTTGCGGATCATCACGGACATGTTTGCTTATGCTAACGAGCACGTGCCGGAGTGGAACCCCATTTCGATTTCCGGCTACCACATGCGCGAAGCGGGCTGTACCGCGGTGCAGGAAGTGGCATTCACGCTGGCCAACGCCATCGCTTATGTTGATGCGGCATTGCACGCGGGCCTTGACGTCGATAAGTTCGCGCCTCGCCTGTCTTTCTTCTTTAACGCCCACAATAATTTTCTTGAAGAGGTAGCCAAGTTCCGGGCGGCCCGACGGATGTGGGCGCGCATTATGAAAGGCCATTTTCACGCCAGGAATCCCAGGTCGCTGATACTGCGCTTTCACACCCAGACCGCCGGATCGACGCTTACGGCGCAGCAGCCGGAAAACAATATCGTCCGCACCGCATTACAGGCGATGGCCGCGGTGCTGGGCGGGACACAGTCACTGCATACCAATGGCTTTGACGAAGCGTTGGGCTTGCCGACGGAAGAAGCCGCGCGCATCGCGCTGCGTACGCAGCAGATTGTTGGCTATGAAAGCGGCGCGGCCAATACCATCGACCCCCTCGCAGGGTCCTACTACATTGAGTCGCTGACCAATGAAATTGAGCAACGCGCGCAGTTGTATCTCGATAAGATTGAAGCTCTCGGCGGAACGCTGCGAGCCATTGAACAGGGATATATCCAGCAGGAAATCCAGAATGCCGCTTATGATTTCCAGCAGGGCGTCGATCGGCTGGAAAACGTCGTGGTCGGCGTAAACCGTTTCCAGACCGAAGGTGAAAAGTCCGTGCCGGTCCTGCGCATTGACGAAGCTCTCGAAGGCCGCCAGGTCGAGCGCGTTCGCGGCCTGCGCCAGCGCCGCGATAAAGCAAAGTGGGAAGCCGCTATCCGCGCCGTGGAAGACGCTGCTCGCGGCGACCAAAACCTGATGCCGCAAATCATTCATGCCGTTGAGAGTTACTGCACCGTCGGCGAAATCTCTGACGCGCTGCGCCGCGTCTTCGGTGAGTATCAGGAAACCGTGGTGATCTAGGAAAGGCGATCTTACCGCGGATCAACAGGGATGAACGCGGATCAGGAAGATTGCCAAGATGGCCTCGGTTCCCGCTACACGGAACTGTGATTGCAGGCGCGCATACTCGCCACCTTAAGCATCTTCAAGCATCTTTCTGCCGGGGAATTGCTTCGTAATAGCTACATAATGAAATCCAGGAACACAGAGGAGTGGGGCATGAAAGGTTTTTTAACGGGACTCGGGTTGGGATCTGCAATTGGGATATGGCTGGCGCCTGAAGCCGGCAGCGAAACACGCAAGAAACTGATGACACGCGGCGCTGACTTGGCTGAGCGTTTAGGAAATAAGGGTGAGGCAAAGTTGGCTGATGACGGTGAGGCCCAGCAGGAAAAAACGAAAGAGGCCGCACCGGACGCCCGGATGCAAGCAAGCAATAATCAAGCAAGCATTAATCAAGCAAACAATAATCAAGCAACCAATAATCAGGAGACACAGTCTACCCAGGACCCGGTAGCTGAGGTCCTGAATAGCGCGAGCAAGACCAAACTCAGGAGTGTACCGGGAATTGGCGATGCAACGGCGCGGCGCATCATTGAGAGTCGCCCGTTTGAGAGCGAAGCGGAAGTAGTGGAAAGCAAAGTGATGCCTGAAAAGGTCCTGAAGACGTTGAAAGATAAACTGGTCGACGTCGACGAAGAAGTTGCTTAGAGCGGATTAAGCCCTATCCTTCGCGCAAAGCGAAGGATAGGGAAGAGACGACACTCATTTCCCCATTCAAAATTCTTCCAACCCTGCTCATGTAGTGTTATCGGACATATATTTCGAGCCAGTTTACAAACTGCGTGTTATCAGAGGAACGTACAATATTTGTCTATTGGCAACATCTTTTTTTCTATGCGATATTAAAGCTGAATCCGACGGGAGCGGCGCCGGCGGATGAGCGGCCAGGCAATAAAAGCCTGGCTGATCGGGGAAACCGAAACGGCCTGCACCTCAGTGGTTTGTGGCCTACCGTATGGGTCCCAGTTACCGCGCCTCTGAGAAAATCCGCGGTGCCGGGCTGCGGTGCCAGACGGGACAATTTCAGGCAATGATGGAAGTTGAACTCAGTAACAGCGGGCCGGTAACAATCCTGCTGGATTCGGAGAAGCAATTTTGATCAGCATGAATTTTCTTCTCGATGCCACCGGCTGGACCTGGATTGTGGTGATCGCCGCTCTGGTGATGGGCGGCTACTTTTTCCTCGACAGGCTGATGCGGAAAGGCATCTACGAAGGCAGAGCGGGTGGCGGGATCTTGGGCAGAATGGGCAGCTCTACGTCAGAGCTGCAAACGCTGGTTGATCCCGCGCATCGCCATCTCATCCAGGAACAGGATCGCAAACGCAGCGAGCACGACGATGCAGGAGATGATCCAGACCAGATTTCCTAAGACTCTCACTTTCAGCGCTGGAACGGGTATTCGTTGATCCAGTGGAAGCCACGATTGACCAGCGTAAATTTATCGCGGTCAAAAGCTTCAACTTCATCTGCACCTGATGGCCATCCATAGAGCCATTCAGGACGAGCTGGTCTGGCGCTGGGCGGGCATAATGAAAGAGCGGCAGTCCAGAACGTGATCTGGCGCAAAGGCCAGTGACCAGACAGCTCTGGAATATCCACTTTGGGGACCTGAAATAGCCCGCCAAGGATCTGATTGCTCAAGCCGAACAGCGTGAAGTAGGCGACACAGAATCGAAAAGCAACGCGGAGAGCAAGGCCCCAGTGTTCTTGCGGGGTAGACACTGGTTCCGAAACTGTTATGGATTCCGCGGCCTGAACTGGAATGATGGGGGCAACTTGAGCGTGGTCTGCCAAAATGACACCTCTGCGTACCGGAGTGGCGAGTTAGAAATTGTTGTTATTATGCCATTCCAGCAGCTTCCAATCCTGGGCTAAATCATTTTGACGGGCAATTTTCTTGGCACCAACCATCGCTCCTGTGTACCATGCTCAGGCTATGAAATTTTTATTATTGATTTGCCTGCTTAGCGCCACGTGCTCTGCCCAGTCCCGCCCCACAGCCGCCTCCGGCGATGAGACACAACAGCTATTGCAATCCCTGGCCGATGCTCCTGGGCCCTCAGGCTTTGAGGAGCCGGTACGGAAAATCATGGTTGAGCGCATGAAGCCGCTCTCGGAGAAGCTTAGCTATGACGGTCTGGGATCGGTGATTGCCGTGCAAGGCTCAAGCGGCCCGCGCATCATGGTGGATGCGCATATGGACGAGCTTGGCGGCATGGTGCGGCGCGTGAGCAATGACGGCTATCTCACCATGCAGATGCTGGGCGGCTGGCTGGACCAGGCATTGGTCGACCAGCGCTGGACCATTCTCGGATCGAAAGGGCCGGTGCGGGCGATTACCGGCATTCGCGATATTCACATTGTGCCGCCGGAAGAGCGCACAAAGGTCTATCCGCGCGAATCGATCTTTCTGGATGTGGGCGCGAAAAACGCGGCGGAAGTTGCCGCCATGGGGCTGGAACCGGGCGATCCTGTGGTCCCGGACGCGCCGTTTGCGGTGATGAACGGAACTCAGAATTATCTTGGTAAGGGCTGGGACGACCGCGTAGGATGCGCCGTAGTAATTGAGGCGATGAAGAAGCTGGCGCATGCGGCACACCCCAACCAGATTTTCTGGGTGGCGACTGTGCAGGAAGAAATCGGTGTGCGCGGCGCGCATACCTCAAGTGAAATTGTGAAGCCGGAAATCGGCATTGCGATTGAAGGCGGCGTTACGCGCGACGCGCCCGGAGTGCATCCGGAAGAAGCACAGGAATTGCTGGGAGGTGGGCCGGCAATTTTTCTCTATGATTCCAGCGCGCTGCCGAACCTGAAATTGGTTTCGTTGATCAAGCAGACTGCAAAAGAGAAGACCATTCCGCTGCAAAGCGACCTCATCCAGGGCTATGGTGACGATTCCTCTGAAATGCAGAAGAGCAACGGCGGTGCTCCAACTGTGAACATGGTGGTGCCGGTGCGGTATACGCACTCGCACAACGGCATTATGAATCGCGGCGACTTTGACAAGATGGTGGACTTGCTGGTGGCGGTGCTGCAAAAACTGGACGCAAAGACCGTGGCGAATCTGCGTGATTTCACGCCCCAGTAGGCAGTTTCAACGCGGAGGGCGCAGAGAATGGAAAGCTATCTAGGTCTCACTCGCGGTGGAAACGCCGCTCGTTCAGGATGACAGTTTGAGGCGCGACGATTTTACGTCACGCGGCTTCATTTAGGCCGCGAGTTAACGCGAATGAACGCGAATCGGTCTGAACTAGGTTTTCTCGCGAAACTAGGCCGAGCTCTTTGTCTTCCGTATGCGGTAGCGGGGCAGGTCCTCAGCTTCGCCTCATCAGAATGAGTACTTCGAGCTTGTCCTGGCTCGGTTCTGGATGCCACGTTCGCAGGGAGGATACATCTTTCGTCTAGAAATTCTTGCCAGCACACTCGGCCTGCTAATCCCTCCGCTGATCCGCGACTACCGATCAACTTCCTGAGCCTCCACAAAATAATTCCGCCACCTGCTTCCTATTGTCACGTTATAGGAGTCTAATAGTCCTATAGCTTAACTATATGACTGATCAAAACCGAAAAAGCGACGTTTGGCAGGGAACCATGGCGTTGATGGTGCTGAAAACACTGGAGGCCATGGGGCCGCTGCATGGATACGGAATCGCACGGCGGATCGAGCAGATCAGCGGCGACCGCCTGTCTTTGAACTACGGAAGCATCTACCCTGCCTTGCTGCGGCTGGAGCAGGAGCGGGCAATCGTCTCCGAGTGGGGCACGTCAGAGAACAATCGCAAAGCCAAGTTTTACCGGCTGACGGCCGCGGGCCGCAAACAACTCAAGCAGGAGACCGAGGACTGGCAGGAAGCGTCAGCAATTGTGGGGCGGTTTCTGGCGGCGAAGGAATCTTTATGAAGGCATTGTGGCGAATGTGGGCTCGCGTGACCGGACTGTTTCGCAAGAGCCGGCGTGATCGCGAAATGGCGCAGGAGTTTGAATCGCATGTGCAAATGCATATTGACGATAACGTCCGGGCCGGACTGAGTCCGGAGCAGGCGCGCCGTGAAGCGCTGGTGAAGTTCGGCGGCATGGAGGCAACAAAGGAATCGGTGCGCGAGACTTCGCGGTTGATGTGGATTGATACGGCACTGCGCGATATACGCTACGCGTTGCGCGGATTACGCTTGAACCCGGGCTTTGCCACGACGGCGATACTCTCACTGACTCTGGGCATCGGCGCGAGCGTGGCGATCTATACAGTGGCCGATAATTTGCTGCTGCGTCCGCTGCCTTATCCGGAAGCCAAACAGCTTGTGATGTTGTATGAACTTAACCCCAAGCACGGCTTTGCGCGCAACGTGATCTCGCCCGCGAATTATTTTGATTGGAAGGCGCAAAGCACATCTTTCAGTGCCATTGGCGGATTCTTTGATTTTCACGTGATTCTGGGAGACGGCAAGCGAACAGAAGAAAAGGACGCACAGGCGGTGAGCGGGGAAGTGCTGCCGACGCTGCAAGTAAAGCCTATCCGCGGCCGTCTTTTCACCATGCAGGAAGATAAGGACGACGCGCATGTGGCAGTGGTCAGCTATCGACTGTGGCAGAACTGGTTTGGCGGCGATGAGAACGTGATAGGCCGGCAGCTCCAGGTGAACTCGCGTCCGTTTACCGTGATCGGCGTGCTGCCGCCTGAGTTTTATTTCAACACGCGGACCAGCGACGTATGGCTGCCGCTTGGGCTGAATCCTGCTGACAACCTCCGTAAGACCCAGGGACGATGGATGTGGGCGATGGCGCGGCTTAAGCCCGGCGTATCGTTAAGCCAGGCGCGCGCGGAAATGACCGGCATCGCGCAACGGCTGGAAATTGCTTACCCGGAGTTCGATAAGGGTTGGGGCATTGATGTTGTGCCCTTGCGAGATTCTTTCGTCGGTCAGGCAAAGACCTCGCTTATGATCCTGCTGGGCGCGGTGACGCTGCTGCTCTGCGTTGCCTGCGCCAACGTCGCCAACCTACTGCTGGCCCGCTATAGCGCCCGGAGACGCGAAATGGCAGTGCGAGGCGCGCTGGGTGCGGCGCGTGGCCGGCTCATTCGCCAACTGCTTACGGAAAGTGTAATCCTTGGCCTTGCCGGCGGAATTGCAGGAGTCGTGTTGGCGTACTTCGCGGTCTCAGGCCTGGTGGCGCTGGCGCCGCGCGACCTCACCCGCTCAGTGCAGATTACGTTTGATCTGCGCATCGTAGTGTTTGCTTTTCTGTTATCGCTGGTGACGAGCATCATCTTTGGGCTCGCTCCCTCTCTGGTGGCTTCAAAGAGCGACCTGAATCAAGGGCTGCATGAAGAAAGCCGCACCAGCACCGGCGGGGGCACCAAAATGCGAAGCTGGCTCGTCGCGCTGGAGATTGCATGCTCCGTGGCGCTGATGGCCGGCGCAGGGCTGCTGTTCCGGAGCCTGGTGGGATTACAGAACGTTGATCCCGGGCTGGACGCGCATAACGTTCTTAGCTTCCGGGTAACGCTGCCCACGCAGCGCTATAAGGAGCCGCAGAAGAGAATTGATTTCTTCCAGCAGGCCACAGAAAAGTTAGACCAATTGCCGGGTGTGCGCTCGGCCAGCGCCACCAGCTATCTGCCATTGACCGGCATTGGGGCCGGAACTAGCGTTAAGATGCTGGGCCAGCCGCCGGCCAAGCCGGGAGAAGAATTTGTGGCGACCATTCGCACGGTGCTTCCCGGATATTTCCACACCATGGGCATTCCGCTGAAACATGGCCGCGACTTCAACGCAGCCGACGACGTGGAATCCACGCCGCATCGTTTCATCGTAAGCGAGGCGTTTGTGCGCAAGTATCTGCCGGGCGAAGAGCCTTTGGGCAAGCAGATCAGCGCCTGGATGGAAAAGGAGAATCCATTTGGTGAGATCGTGGGAGTGGTGGGGGACGTAAGTGACAAGACGCTGGATAGCGAGCCGACGCCAACGGTCTATTACATCCATTCTCATCTTTCTTATGGTGAAATGGTGTTTGTGTTGCGGACGGAGAACGATGCGATGTCAATGGCGGGGCCGGCACGCAAAATTATTCAGGGGATGGATCCCGAACTGCCTGTCTCACAAGTGCGCACCATGGAGACAGTAGTGCGGCAAACATTTGCCAGCCAGCAATTTAGCGCCGTACTGCTGGGAGGATTTTCACTGGCGTCACTGTTGCTGGCAGTGATTGGCGTCTATGGCGTGCTGGCTTATTCGGTCACGCAACGCACGCGGGAGATTGGTGTGCGAATCGCGCTGGGAGCGGAGCCATTGACGATTACGCGCATGGTAGTAGCGAGCGGAGCGCGTATGGTCATGATTGGAGCGGCTGCTGGAATCGCTGCTGCCCTCGCACTTTCTGGATTGATGAAGAGCCTGCTGTTTGGGATTGGCCCGCGGGACCCGCTTACGTTTATCGCGGCGCCAGCGGTGTTTGTGGCGGTTGCCCTGGTAGCGGCGTATGTCCCTGCGCGACGTGCTGCAAGGGTTTCGCCGATGGAAGCGCTAAGGGCAGAGTGATTGCTTAATCCCGAGCGAAGCGAGGGAACTCTATAGGAACTGTTTGTCTAAGGCGGTCAAGTGCAGGACTTCCGAATGGCGCACGCCACTTTTTCGTAGCGAAAAGTTTAATCCAACTAGAATAAAGCCAGGAGATGACATGGCTGTGTTGGATTGGTCAAAATGCCCTGCGGTCGAGAGTATCCCTGGAAAGGTCAGCGGAGCATGGGTTTTTCGCGGTACCCGTCTTCCCGTCGCCACGATTTTTGAAAACCTTAAAGATGGGATGACAATTGAAGAAGTCATGGAGCAATTCGACGTGACGCGGGAGCAAATCCAAGCAGTGCTTGAGTTTGCTGCGCGAAGCCTTGATGTACCCGTGCGCCACTAATGCTCGTTCTCTCGTAGTCCTGACAGTTTATTTCTTGAACACCACTCCGCCCTTCATGACGAAGGTGATCTTCTGCATCAGCGAAATGTCCTGTAGCGGATTGCCTTGGACGGCGATAATGTCGGCGTACTTGCCCGACTCTAGCGTGCCGATGTCGTTCTGCAACTGCATCAGCTCTGCGCCACGGATAGTGATGGCATGCAGGGCCTGCGCCGGCGTCATGCCCCAATTGACCATGGTGACGAGCTGCCGGGCGGGGCTCATGTCCCACTCGAACGCGCCCACATCCGTGCCAAATGCGATCTTCACTCCAGCCTGAAGCGCACGGCGAAAAGTGTCCTCCTCAATCTTTAGCCCGGGCGATTCCTGCGGCTGAATGCCCGCGCGTTCGGCCCGCCATTGGGCATCGTACTCGGCCACGTACGGAGTAGGCACAAACCAGATGCCCTTCGCCACCATGGTCTTCATGTCTTCCGGCGCAATGTAGTTGCCGTGCTCCAGAGTGTCCACGCCGGCTTCCACTGCGTCATGTACGCCCATAAGGCCTGTGGCATGGGCCGCCACGCGGTGGTGCTCACGGTGAGTTTCGTCCACGATGGCACGAAGTTCGTTAAGCGTGAACGTGGGAATTGTGTCGTTAATGTTGTCGTGAATTTTTCCGCCACGGTCGGCATAGATCTTCACCCAATCGGTGCCATGCGAAAGTTGTTCGCGCACTGCCTTGCGGGCACCCTCCACTCCATCCACGGTCTGTACGCCAATCGGCACCGGGACATCCCACGCATAGGCTGGTTGCAAAGGATAAGCGCCGGTCACGTCCATGGCGCGCCCCACCACCTGCATGCGCGGACCCCAGATCAACCTATTGTTGATGGCATTGCGCACGTCCACATCGGCGTAGCCGGCGCCCTCCGTTTCAAGATCCCGGATAGTGGTGAAGCCCCAATCCAGGGCCGCATGCGCGGCGGTGGTCGCCTCAATCGCGCGATAGGCCACAGACTGCTTCAGCAGTTGCGCATCATACTGGCCAGGCTTGCGATCACCCTGAAGAAACACATGCGTGTGCGACTCCACCATGCCGGGCAGGCACGTCAGCCTTGAAAGATCGATGACTTGCGCGCCTGCTGGCGGCGAGAGTTTGCCCACCTGCTTGATCCGGTCGCGCTCGACCAGGATCACAACATTCTGCTGGAGTTGATCAGACTTGCTGTCGAACAGCGCACCGCAATGAATGTACACAGGGACTGCAGGTGGAAGCGGGACGAGCTTTACCGGACGCGGAGCATTGTCTGCGTCTTCGGAAATGTTTTGGGCAACGGCAAGTCCAGACAGCAGCACGAACAAACAAAACAGGATGGAAAATCGTTTTAGCATGGCAGCAACTCCTAAAGGGAACTCTGCTAGGT
>JBAVLE010000189.1:0-14790 GCA_049688735.1 Candidatus Angelobacter sp.
CCTGCACCTGGAAGGCAGCGTTGATCCTCCAACGCTGGTAGAGCTAAGCCGACGCTATAACACGCCTTTGCCCACCGAAAACAATCGCTATGACGTGGCGGGCAGCGGGGATGTGCTTACCGAAGACGACGTTCGCCGTCTTTATTCATACAAAGACTTCAACGGCTTTTTGATGGCCTTCAAGTCCGTGACCGAGCGGCTGCGCTCGCCGGAAGATTACGAACTTGTGACCTACCGGCTAATGCAGAAGTTGCGCCAGCAGAACGTTGTTCATGCCGAGGTTTATGTAAGCGTTGGCGTAATTCGCTGGCGAGGGCAGCCGGTGGAACCGATTTTTGAAGGCATGGAGCGCGGACGGGAGCGCGGCCAACGGGATTTTGGCGTCTCTCTTTTATGGATATTTGATGCAGTACGGCACTTTGGCCCGCAAGCGGCATCAGAAGTTTTTGATCTGGCGGCTAGGCTGCGCGATCGGAATGTTGTGGGCATTGGTATTGGCGGTGACGAAGCGCGCGGGCCAGCAGAAGGATTTCGCGATCTGTATAAGAAAGCGGCTGACAACGGTCTGCGGTTGACCGCGCACGCCGGTGAGACCACCGGGCCGGAGTCGGTCTGGGGAGCGATTAATATAGGCGCGGAGCGTATTGGGCATGGACTATCTGCGGCAAAAGATCCCGAGCTGATGGAAGTAATGGCGCAAAAGCAGGTCCCGCTTGAGGTATGCATCACCAGCAACCTGCGGACAGGCGCATGCAAGGAGATGCAGGAACATCCTGTGAGGAAGTTCTTTGATGAAGGGCTGATGATCACTCTAAGCACGGACGATCCGGCGATGTTCCAGACTTCGCTCAACAAGGAATTTGAAATCGCGCAGCAGGAATTCAACTTTACTGAAGACCATTTGCGTGAGCTGGCGCGCAACTCCATTGAGGCTTCCTTCCTCCCAGTGGAGAAGAAGCTGCGCTTTATGCAGCAGATTGATTTCCTGGCATGACGAAGCATATCGGCATTGTTGGTTGCAGCGCGGAAGGCGCGGCGCTCTGCTATCGGACGATCTGTCTTGAAGCGGAACAGTTCATGGGCAAGTACATGCATCCTGAAGTCACCATGCACACCATTCCGCTGGCCGAATACATGAAGCCGATTGAGTTGACGGACGACTGGGAAGAAGTCGGCAAGCTGATGCTTAAGTCCGCGCAGGTGCTCACGCGCGCGGGCGCGGATTTCCTGATCTGTCCAGACAACACAATTCATGAAGCGATGCCGTATGTTGTGCCGCGATCTCCATTGCCCTGGCTGCACATTGCGGAAGAGGTCGGCAAAGAAGCAAAACGAAGAAGGTTCAAGAAGCTGGGGATTATAGGAACAAAGTTTCTGGTGAGTGGGCCGGTATATCCCGAAAAATTAGAGCAGATGGGCATCGCCTATCTGCGGCCCACGAAGGAACAGCAGGAACATATAAGCACCATAATTTTCGATGAGTTGGTGCGCGGCCTGCAAACGCCGGAGTCACTGTTTTACTTTGAGCAGGTGATTGAGTCTTTTAAAACTCAAGGTTGCGATGCTGTGGTGCTGGGATGCACTGAGGTTCCCTTGTTGGTCACTGAGAATGAATCCCCGCTACCAGTGCTGGATTCCACGCGGACATTGGCCCGCGCCGCATTGCGATATGCGCTGGCTGGGTCATCAGAATAATGGTGAGCAGAATGGCGCTGAGCTGAATACAAAGGAGTGAATTGTGAAGGCAGTCAGACAAGTTTGTCTTGCCGTGGTGATGTTGTTCTGTGCGTGCGGGTGGGCGCAGACGGAGCCGCAGGCGCCAGAGCAAAGCGTTTTCAATTTACATAAATTTGAGCAGCTCATTGGCAAAGAGACTTACACACTCGCCCGCACTCCGAGTGAAGTGACACTGAAGTCTGATTTCAAGTTCACCGATCGCGGTACCCCGGTGCCTCTTACCGCTACCCTCACCATGGAGAAGGACCTGACGCCACGAGATTTCCAGATCAAAGGAAAGATCTCGCGCTTTTCTTCCATTGAAGATTCTGTGCATGGGCGCAGTGCTGGCACAGTGACGATCGCTCCGGGAGAAAGCTTTTTCGATATCCAGGGATATGCGCCGGTCTCAGTCCAAATGATGTTGGTGCGTTACTGGCGCTCGCATGGCAGTCCGAAGACCCTCAAGACGCTACCGCGAGGAGAAGTAGAGATTCAAGACCAAGGCACGGAGACATTTACTTTTGGCAAGCGTCCGATAGAACTGCACAAGCTTTCTATCCGGGGCTTGATCTGGGGGATGGAATCTCTATGGATGGATGGGCAAGATCATCTGGTAGCGCTGGTGAGCGTGGATGCCGAGATGGACCACTTTGAAGCCGTGGCAGATGGCTATGAAGATGGGCTTGCGACTTTTGTAGCCGATGCCGCGCGCGATGGCATGGCCAATCTGGCGAAGGTTGCGGCAGACTTTACAGCGCAACCTGCGTCGGTAACGGCGATTGTAGGCGGCAGACTAATTGATGGAACCGGCAAACCGGCTATCGAGAATTCAGTGGTGATTTTGCAAAACGGCAAAATTGCCGCCGCAGGACCAGCGGGCAGCACAACTGTTCCTGAAGGCGCGCAGATAGTGAACGCAAAAGGCAAGAGCGTACTACCCGGGTTGTGGGAGATGCACGCGCACTTTGAGCAAGTGGAGTGGGGGCCGATTTATCTTGCCACGGGTGCCACCACCGCTCGCGATGTGGGCAATGAACGGGAATTTATTGTGGCGGCGCGTGATGCCATTGCCGCCGGCAAAGGGATTGGGCCTCGGCTGGTGATGGCCGGAGTGGTTGATGGTAGCGGGCCGTTTTCTCTGGGTGTGATTCGCGTGGATACGCCTGAGCAGGCGCGAGATCAGGTGCAGAAATACAAAGCTGCCGGCTTTCAGCAGATCAAAATCTATAGCTCAGTAAAACCCGACATTCTAAAAGTTGTCACGGCGGAAGCGCATCGGCTCGGCATGACCGTAACCGGACACATACCTTTCGGCATGAATGCGATTCAGGGCGTCGAAGATGGCATGGACCAGATCAACCATGTGGAGTACATTACGCCGCTGATGGTAGACCCGAAATCGAAGACCATTGATCCTGATGCGCCGAACGTGAAAAAGGTAATCAAGCTGCTGCTGGAGCACCATACTGTTCTTGATGACACGCTGGCTCTAATGGAAGTGATTTTGCATCCGCTGGACCATCCGATTTCCGGCTTCGAACCCGGCATTTTGAAAGTGGCTCCAGAGTTGAAAGAAGGGCTGGAGACCATGGGCGTGCCGCCGCCGAAGTCGGAGCAGTCCGCCGCGACGTTCCGCGCCATGGAAACTACGGTGCGCGTACTGCATCAGGCAGGCGTGCCGATTGTTGCCGGAACAGATCAGGCGGTGCCGGGTTTCAGCCTTGACCGCGAAATTGAGCTTTACGTGCAAGCAGGATTCACGCCCATGGAAGCGATACAGGCGGCGACAGTTGTTCCGGCGCGGGCCATGGGAATGGAAAAAGATTCAGGAACGATTGAAGTTGGGAAGCGTGCAGATGTGATTCTGGTGGATGGAAATCCGCTGGAAAACATCAGCGACATTCGCAAAGTGAGCGCAGTCTTTGCGGCGGGAAAAATGTATCAGCCTTCCGCGTTGTGGAGTTCGGTGGGATTTAAGCCGTAGCGCAATGTAGCCTCATGAACTCATTGCCGCATTCCGGGAGGTCGGCTTGCCGGCATGTCACTGGTAGCGAAGACGAGATCACAAGCTTTTGAGTATGCGGAGCACATAACAAATCCTTCACGGATAAGTTTTTGCGGAGCATTTTCCGGAAAAACGACAGAAGAGGCGATTTTGTCTTCCTGTTTATGCAGTTGATCAATCAGGCGTGGATCACCACTGTTCAACTGCACTGCAACTATCTTGGGGCCGGGTGCGAATATGAAATAAAACTCGCCTTTGGTTCCTGCAGGCGCGATGTTACCCAAATGAATGGTGCGCAACTGCGAAGGCTCACTTCTTTTCGCGTCAATGAGCTGTTCTGCGCGTTGGTGCCCTACCAATTTCGTCAGCCTGTCACGTCCCTTATCGGGGCCCGGGCTGCGACCCATGAAGCCTGGATTTACTGACATGGCATAGAAACGGCTGGCTTCAGGAATGTTGTGCAACTTTTCATAAATCTCACCCAGATGTTCCGCCGATTCTCGGTTCTGCGCCAGAATCCACGCCGATCGGACATATTTCTCCGCGAGATCCAAACGGCCTGCCTTGAAGTGTATCCAGCCCATCGTGTCCCAGGTCATTGCCAGTTGTGCCATAAAGATCAAGTCCGGAAGACGAATGGAACCGGACTCCAGTTGGTCCAACCGCTCGTAGATGCCTTTCAGCGATAAGGCAGCGTATTGCTGCGCGAGATCAAGGGACTGATCATTTTCCGCCAATATGTAGGCAGCATTGTTCCAGACTGAAGGATTGGGAGAGGATTCGACGGCCAGCTTCACTGATTCGATTGCTTTATCGAACTCCTTTAGCTTGAAGTAACCGTCAGTCAGCATCTCGCGGATCTGTACCTCATCATTGAAATGATCTTCTTCCGTGGACAGCGCTTTCTCCAGTTCAGGGACAGCATTGGCGGGATCGTTCATTGCGATTGAATATTGCCATCCCAGGAGATAATGGGCGCGGTGGTTTAGGGGATCAATCTCCAGGGCCTTCTTCAGTTCTTTGATTCCGTCCGGGGATTTCTTAACGGAAAAGTACGCACCTGCAAGTTCGGTGTGAGCCTGCGCATCGAACGGGTCCGCCGCGATGGCCTTTTGATAGCTATTGATGGCGTCCTGGTACCGACCGAGATGTTCTTCAACCAGTCCAATCTGCGTCCAAATCCCTTTGCGTTTCGGGTCCCGTTCCTCAACTTTACGAAAATCTGCGTTGGCCCCGTTGTAGTCGCGCTCGCGATACTCAATTTCCGCCTGGCGCATCAATTCATCTACATTGATCGATGTGCCGCCACCGGCTTTTGCGGCTATAAAACCCGCTGGCAGCGACAGCATCATGTTTTGTGACTCGTCCGCGTCTATGGCTTTCTGGAAAGCACCGTAGCCTTCCTTGTCTGTAGACGCGATTTCTGGAGTCAGGACGATGATTTTTCTTTCAGCTGTGAGGATGTTCTTTTGCGCCGAATATGAGGCCTGATAGCGCGCATATTCCCGATCCAGTTTTACCTCCAGGGGCGGCGTAATGCCCACACCGGAAGGCAGTTCAAGCCTGCATCGATGTGTTATTTGGCTAGTGGAGGGGTACAGCCGGAGCGAATCTTCATCTTCCTCCCACTTGGGAAAATGGCTGGAAGCCAGCGGCAATCCCTTCTTAGGCCTTTGGTCCTGCATGTCAATGTAATCAGGACGGTGGTAGTGGTAGAGGATGCGAATGCCCTGGTCCAGGGTCTCCAAGCCCTCGACCTTTATCTGGCTGACTTCTCCGCCGAACCCCAGGAAATAGGACATTCCCTGAACTAAATCTTTGTACTTGCTGGGCGGCGCTTGACGGAAAGCTGTCTTGAATAGAAGCTCAGCATCGCCGTGGATGTAGTAATTAACGTCAGCTTCCAAGGTCCCGGATTCATCAATTTTGCCTTGCAGATCAAAAACTTCCTCTGCTTTGAAGGGCAAACCGGCAGGAGTCTCGACGAATGCTGCGGTCGAGGCACCGGTGACGACAAGGGCTTTTTTATTGCGCAGTGGAGCGCTTAACATTCCGTAAGGCGCCACCTCTGCCGTGGTGTCAAGAAAGAGAATGCTCTTCCCTGTCGGTATGGCGGTAACGAGATGATCGAATTGGGCGGGGGAGGGTACTTCCGCGTCGATTCTGCTACCCGCATTCATGAGCGCTGGGTAGGCAGAAATTCCTATGGCATCCAGCAGGGCAGCCAATAAAGTATGTTTGTCTTTGCAATCGCCGTATTTATTGGCGAGTACTTCATCAGCAGCGTGCGGTTGGTATCGGCCGATACCAAAGTCCAAGCTGATATACCGGAAGTTGAGTGAAACGAATTGATAGAGGGCCTTGATCTTCGCTTCCTGGCTGTCCAGTCCCTTGGTCAACTCCAGCGCTTTGGTCCGGATGGACGCTGTTGGTGTGGAACGTTCATGTTGCAAACCGTAATACCAAGATCCCACCTGGTCCCAGTTTTCAAAGGTGGAGAGCTGGATCGAAGCTGCCGGGGCAGTCCCTGTCATGCGCTCTTTTTGCGCAACATTTTTCCTGTCTTCCTCGATCTTCTCATTCGCTGCATGCCATTGATAGACGGTGCGCTCGCCGGCGGTTTTTATTTCCGGCTTGTGTTCCGGCTGGTAACTCAAATGAACCTTGCGACCCGCGGGAATATCGAGCTGAACGGATTCAGACAAGACAATGGCTGTTTTCGCAAAGGAATATTGGAACCAGAACTGATTGGGCACCAGAGCAGATTGTTTTGCCGTGTACTGAAAAAGTACTTCGTCACCTACGCTCAGACCAGGAACTGTCACCTGTTTCTGATGCATGTCGCTGTACATGGGGGCCACGCGGCTGATCTCAGGCGTGACTTCCTGAATGTTCGCAGCGGTCGCCCTTACCGTGCTCCCATCTTTTTTATGGACTTCCACCGTGTCGATGGAAAATTCTTGTCCAACGATAAAATTAAAAGTAATGATGCCATAGAGCCGGATGCCGGCTTCGTTCTGGATCTTGACGCGCTGGCGAACCGTCTGAACACTTGTACCATCATTTTCAAAACGCGTTGAAGTATTCAATTCCTCAATGATGGCAGGCTGTTCCGCAGAATCTGTGGGTGACTGCTTTGCGGCAGATGGTGCTGTCTGGGAAAGAGAAAACACCGCTGAAACACTGGAGAGCAATACGAAGCATAGAAATACTGCCCATCTGGGTGGTCTTGGCATGCGGCATTGTAGCGCGAAGGTGTACGCGGATAGTTAGGGTATTTACACGGTTTAACGTGAGTTCAGAGCTTTAGCTAGTCGCCCATTACAGATTCTTCTTCGCGGGCAGCTTCAATCTGGATTAGTTCAGGCTGGGGAGCGGGGTGGAAAGTGGTATGCGATTCAAGGCCCTGCGGCGCCCGCCAGAAATCGACCAGTGAAGTTTGGTGCACGCAGGAGATGGTGCAATTGGGCGCACAGGATTTCTCGGTAAGAAATTCGCGGCGGATATCGCCAACCGTGTACTCAGCCAGGGGCGTACCGGGATAGCCACGCTGCTGGGAGCAGTAATGCACCAGCCCGTTTTCACAAACATACAGGTAGCGCGACCCGGCGCGGCAGCGCCAGTTATTAGGTCGGCCTAGCGCGATGTTGTTCTGAAACTGGTTGAAGCGGGCGTAACTGTGCTTGCCCAGCTTCTTCATCTCAGCAAAAACGGTTTGTGCCTGATGATCGAGTGGCCGGAGCTGTCCGGTCCCGTCATGAATAATTCCGACTGTCGAAGTAAAGCCCAGTTCAACAGCGCGTTTGCCGATGGTGACAGCGTCCCATTGCTCTTTTACTCCAGCGCCAATTACGGAGTTGATGTTTACGTGGAACTCGGCATGTTCGCGCAACCATTGCAGCTTCTTGTCCAGGACTTTGAGTGATTTTTTGGAGACATCGTCAGGTTTGACGTTATCGATAGAAATCTGAAGATGATCCAGGCCAGCCCGGTTTAACTGCTGGATTCGCTGTGGGGTCAGCAGGTAGCCATTGGTGATCAGTCCGGCAATGATTCCGTGGGAACGGATGCGGCGGATAATGTCATCGAGCTGCGGATGCAGGAGAGTTTCACCACCGCTGATGGTGATGAGCGTGGTGCCCAGGGCAGCAAGCCGGTCGATGCGACGGTACATCTCGTCCAGGGGGACGGGATCAGAAAAATCGTCGTACTCATTGCAATAGGCGCAGGAAAGATTGCAGCGCCGCATGGGAATAATGTGGACTTGAATGGGATGGTCGGTCGAGAGCAGACCCTTTGCGATCATTCTAAGTTCGCGCAAAGTGCGGTGCGCGGCTTTGAGCCGCCGTCTGATCCTGAGTTTCAAGTCTGCCATGTATAAACTAGTTATTAGATCATACACACTGGCTCACATGCGACCAGGAACCTGCTGACCGGGGCAAAACACCGGCTAAAGGGTTGAATTTGAAGGTTGTACCGCCTCTTATCCGCGCAGCGCCGCGAAGGCCGCGCCGCAAAGTTTGACAATGAAATACCAGACTGCGACAGTACCAACGGCTGCGCCGGTGGAAATCTTCTTTTTTGCATTCAGCGCAAAGCCGATCCCGATGAGTGCGACGATCCAGAGGGAAATTACATCGACGGAAGTCAACATCGCATACAAGAATTTCGAGGTCGTCGCCGGATCCATGAAATGAGCTGGATTCGTTCCTACGGGATTGTCCATTCGAAATCCTTCAGGGTCTCCAAATGCCAGAGCAAAGATCGCGAGAATTGCCCCCAGAATGCTAGGCAGCCACCCATACATAACGATTGCCATCGATCGACTGAACGATATTTGGGCATCCATCATGAAATTGAAGGTCGCCATCAAAACACTCGCGATTATCAACACATAGATCAAGATAAAAATTGGAGCCCCATATTCGCCAACTTTGAATCCTATGGCCGTTCGGGAATATGCCTGTTCCTGCTGCGCGGGATCCAACTGTTGAATGGCTTTGTTATTCGCGAACATCGTACGTGCAACCTGATCAAAGCCTACTTTCTTGTCGACCATTACAAAGAAAGAGATTGAGAATACCGAGATCAATAGCAGCGGCACCCACCAGCTAGCGTTGCGCCTGATATCGGCAAAAGTCTTGCTCGGCGCAATGAACGTGTTCACCAGACGCTGCGGCTCAGAGAGGCCCGGGCCAGCTGGTTCGGGCTCGACCGGTGAGGAGGCGACTGGATACATGGGCGGTGGTGGCGGAGTTGGACCAGTTGGAGAGCTCATAAACCATCCTACGTAAAAGATTGTTGAAAGTTACTCGTTTCGCACCGAAATCAAATCAGCATTGCTTCTATTTCTGAAAATCCGCGTTATGACGAGGCAGACGAACGCTTTACCTTGAACCCTAAACGAAACAGATAAATCCCGATGACAAGTAATGGAACACTAAGCATGAACACTGGCCACATATGCCCGATTCCCCATGGTCCCGAGAGGCAGATTAGCCCAGTTAGAGCTGCGCCCAGCGTAATCATTATGAGAGCAGTCGTCATTTTGAGTGTTTGGATCCAATTTCCGATGCTCATAATCATTCATGCTCCCTTCTAGATTCAGCGGTGCCTTGAGAAATGTTCCCATCCGCGTTGAGGCAGAGGCCTGACTTTGCCATTGTCACCCAGAATTTGTATTGCCGAGGAGTAATCTTTGCGGTTCCTGATCTCACCGATTTGGGTGATAGCAACTCCGGCAAATTGTGAGGGAACTTTGGCGCGTTTGGGGGCTGTAAAGAGGAGCTCGTAGTCTTCTCCGCCATGGAGCGCCAGCTCAAGGTTTGCGTCTTTGCCGATGGGAATCTTATCAGAGCTTAAAATAGCGGCCACTCCACTTTCGTCACATATATGGATCAAATCCACGGACAGGCCATCGCTCATGTCAATCATGGCGGTTGCCAGCCGGCCCTTTCGGAGAAAATTCCCCACTTCCAGTCGGGGTGTAGGATGGAAATGTCGGTTTGATTTTGTCGGCTTTACTGCCTTGCCGGCGTAAAGCTGCTTGAGAGTTGCGGCTGATCCCCCTAAAGCCCCGGTAACGTAAATGCGATCCCCGGGGCTAGCCCCGGAACGGAGAATAGCCGTGCCGGATGGAACCTGGCCGGTGACTATGATGTCTGCCGTGATCTGCGGGGCCGAAGAAACGTCGCCCCCAGCGAGTTGAACTTTATAGCGGCGGGCCAGTGTCAGCAGGCCGTGTAGAAAACCGCTTACCCAGATCGGCGGCAAATCAGCAGGAAGCCCCAATGAGAGGAAACATGCCAGCGGCTCGCCACCCATGGCAGCAATGTCACTCAGGCCTCGGGTTAGGCATCGGTGCCCCACGACGGCTGGCGGGTGCCAGGCGCGACGGAAATGCACGTCCTGAATGCAGAGATCGGTGGTGACAAGAAGCTCAAATCCGGGCTTTAGGCGAAGAACGGCGCAGTCGTCGCCAATGCCTTTTTTCACACCTTTGTTAATCGAAGAGGCCGCCAACTGCCGGATTTTTCTAATCGAGCTTCTTTCGCTATTCATTTTTTATTTGTAACTCTATCAAAATAAATGGTTAGTAGTGTTAAGATCGCTTATCGCTCAAAAGCAGAACAATGGTGAATCGGCCGCTTATCGAGCGGAAGGACATGGCCCTCTCACGTTCAATCTCAGCCATTAGCAGCCGACCTTCGTTACCCCCGCACCCGGTTCCTACGTTGACAGTGCCAGAGTGGGCTTGTTAAGGTTATCCAACATTTCATAATTCCTTTAGCTGCCTCGCCTCCGAGCGGCGCAAAGGAATTTTAACCTGTTTAGGGCCAGCACGAGAGTTTCGCAGTCCAAGAGAGCGTGCCAGCCGGACAACGCTCAGGGCAATTTGAATCGGGAAATCACTAACTGGAGTAAGTATTTTGCGTAAGCGTTTTTACATCATGTTGGTGGCAAGAAATGCGGAAGGGGAGTTGTTGAAGATTCCCGTTCCCATGCATTACCTGTACGTATTTGTGGCCGGCGCGCTGATTGGAATGCTTACCATTACCGGCATGTTGGGCTCTTACACCCGCATGGTGGTAAAAACACAGAGATTTAACCAGCTTCGCGACGAACAAAAAGCCCTGAAATCGCAATACTCCCAGCTTGAGCAGATTGCCCAGGAAAACGAGTTGCAAGCACAGTCGCTGAGCTCCCTGGCGGGTGAAGTTTCCTCACTCTACGGGCTCAAGCCTGATCCAGCCTTTGAAGATGACGACCCGGCTTCCGCATCATTGCAACAGTTTTATGCGCTACGGAATTCCGCAATGACCGGCGCAGCCTCGGTCGGCATTGGCATGGGTGATGTGAGCGATACCAGCACGCGGGATTGGATGCGGCTGGCGGCAGCGCCTACTCTATGGCCAGTCCAGGGAAGACTTACCGGATCTTTTGGCGAGCGCATTGATCCGTTCAGCGGCGAAGGAGCATTCCATCGCGGCGTGGACATTTCCAGCGATTACGGTACCCGCATTATTGCTCCGGCGGATGGCATTGTTCGCTTCGCCGATTTCATGAATGGCTATGGCCGCGTGGTGATGATCGATCATGGCAATGGCATCAGCACGTTGTATGGTCATCTTTCAGGATTCGCAGTGAGTGCTGGACAGTTCATTCGCAGAGGCGATTCCATCGGCTACGTCGGACAAAGCGGACGCAGCACCGGTCCGCATCTGCACTATGAAGTCCGTATTTTCAATACTCCTGTAAACCCGCATAAATACCTGCGATTCAGCATTAACCAGCAAGTGGCTTCAGGAGCCATGTAATTTCGAGTTAAGTTAGCAATCTGAGGGCAGCCGAATCGGCTGTCCTTTTCGCTTTCTGCCGCGCTGCTCGCGTTGACTTTAACGTATCTAAGGCTTCGACGCTGTCGGGATCGCGCCCTGCGATTGAGCTTCTGACCAGATCTTTTTTAGAACCGATTGCGGAATTATGGCGGTGAAAGTCGCCACATTGTCTTTTTGAGTGGCTTGCAAACTATCGAATGCCGCTTTGATGTCCTGGTCTGGCCCCTTGGTTTTGATGAACTGGCCTATGCTCCGCACCAGCGCCAGATGAGAATTTGCGGAATCCACGATTTGCCGTGCCTGGGCCTCGCTTTGCGCAATCACATCGGCCCGCAGCAGCAATGATCCGGTGTAACGCAACGAGCCCACCGCAACCGCTTCAGCGGGAAGCGTGATCGCAAATCCGCCGGGAAGCTGGACGTTATCCGGCTTGTTGGGAATACGGTCAATGAGCCAAGCCATGCTGCCGAGAGGAACGTCACCGTAATGGCTTAGCAAAACCGAGCCCGCAGAAGGTTTTACGGATCGATCAATGATGCCGTGCATCGGCTCGGGCGACACCATGTTGGTAATTGCGACTCTACCAGCGTCGAGCAAGACGACCCGCACGGTGTGTCCCTCATGCGCAATGGAGTAAATTGTGTAATTGCGGTAAGGCTCACGCGAGGAAGAGAGTAGCTGTAGATAGTCGCGGAGCCGATTCTGATCGAAATGGCCAATCAGGATTTCCGATGACTCAACGTCGCGGCCATCAGGCGTGTCCCGACGAGACATGGCTGCTTCATCGATATCACGCTCCGGTTGGATTCCGGTGCGGTCCATAAAATCCTTGTAGTCGCCTTGAGGCTGGATCGAACCGGTCTTGTTGAGATCGAACAAATGGACAGGCTTCAAATTGGCATAAAGAATGAGATCGCCTTCTGGGAGCAGGCGGCCAGCCTCCGGAACCTGGGTGCTGCTGTGGTGATAGAGGACAAATCCAACGGCCGCAGCGGCAACCAGTAAAATGGCCGAAATCAGCAGTTTGCGATGCTTGAACATGAAAGTAGTGACCAGTATAGATTAAGTGACTTTTTTGTGGTGAGCTGTGGCCGTGAGGGCAAAAGTCTTGCTAAAATGTTTGTTGGAGCGGTACCACGCCGGTTACGTTTCCCCTGACAAGGCATGGTTCAAGATGTTGCACGCGGATTACCGCTGTGCTAACTTATTAACTTTGTGCCCGGTTACGGGAGGTTTCGCTGGCGTAGCTCAGCTGGTAGAGCATCTGATTTGTAATCAGAGGGTCGGGGGTTCAAGTCCCTTCGCCAGCTCCAGATAAGTAAAACGGGATTTTCCGGAGCGCGTAAGCTGGACGCGTTTCCGGACACAGCAGGCACTGCGCACACATAAGTAGTTTTCTACCGGAAGGCAAACCCACGAAGACTTCCTCTGAACGTCAAAATTGACGGCTAATGCGGAAGTATGTTCGTGCGTCCCTTGAATCGCTTTTGTCTTGTGGAGAAAAGCGCCCCGTTTGTGAGCCAGCATAAAGAACCGGTGAAGCATGAAGTGAGCGCCGTTGAGGTGCGCACGCAATGCGAGGGCGCAGCACGCAGAGCCAAGCGAAGTGAATTGCGGAGCCCTTGAATTAAAGCCACTCGCGAGTGGAGTTTTGGCGCGCGAAGCAGGCTCGGTTCAACGCACAGGTGACCGAGTGGTTAATGGTAGCAGACTGTAAATCTGCCGCTCTTCGGAGCTACGGAGGTTCGAATCCTCCCCTGTGCACCAGATTGAAGCGTTTTGAATGCGCGAGTAAGGCGTTAGTTGCACGGGGGGCAATCCCGAGCATAAGCGAAGGATCTTGTTTTAGCGCGAGCTGTAAATGCAAAAGCGTAAGCGTTTTTATGTGGCAATCGCGATTTACGCAGGTTTAGCCGCGCTGATCTGGGTAACGATGGAAGATGTTCCGTTACCTGTTGGAAACGGCCAGGTCGGTATTCGGTCCCTGACGTTGATTGTTTTGGCCCTGTTTGCAGTGAGGACTGTCCTGCATTTCAGGGCTGAACAAATTCGTGACGCGCAGGACGAAAAAGAAGTTTCGAGCTAGTTTTCGAGCTGATGTAGCTCAGTTGGTAGAGCACTCCCTTGGTAAGACTTTGCGGAAGCGAGCGTAGCCGCAACAAACAAGGAAGACGTCACCCGGTGACCTCTGCTGATGCGGTAAAAGTTTTCGAGCTGATGTAGCTCAGTTGGTAGAGCACTCCCTTGGTAAGGGAGAGGTCACCAGTTCAATCCTGGTCATCAGCTCCAGAAATTAGCAATCAGCACTCAGCAGTCAGCATTCAGCCGTGAAACGGGCTTGAAACTGCCGAGAGCGCAGAAGGAAGTGGAAGGGCTGAATGCTGAGTGCTGTCGGCTGATTGCTGGGTTGGCGGGAGTAACTCAGTGGTAGAGTCACAGCCTTCCAAGCTGTTGGTCGCGGGTTCGATTCCCGTCTCCCGCTCCAGAGTTTAGAACTCGACGAGGACTTGAAAAGGAAATGGCGTACCAGCAGGCGCAGATAGCAGTCACGAGGACTGAAGATTTTGAGCAGTTGAAGTCGGCGCTGGAACGGATCTTCAACTCGGCTGCGGTAGAAAAGTTTTACAGCAAGCTGCAAAACCGCACGGTGTATGTGCGGGAATTTGAAAAGATCGTTGACCTGGGAATCTTGGAATCGGTGGATAGCGGGCTGGCGAAGTCAGGAAAATCAGCCAAGGCATTGTATGGATCGCTCACCGTTTCCGATCAGGCGCTGATGCGCGAGTTTTATCTGGAGCGGATTGAGAAGGTGGACGCGAAAGTCCGCCAGAAGTACCAGAAGGTTTATCGATATTACTGACGCCGTTGGAGTTGAGGCAACTTCATAGAGCGTTTGAGGAGAGGCAATGGCAAAAGAAAAATTCGATCGCAGCAAACCGCACGTAAACGTAGGAACGATTGGTCATATTGATCACGGGAAGACGACGTTGACGGCGGCGATCACCAAGGTGTTGTCGAAGCACAATCCGAAGATCAAGTTTCGCGATTTTGCCTCGATTGATAATGCTCCGGAAGAGCGCGAGCGCGGTATCACCATTGCGACGGCGCACGTGGAATACGAGACGCCGAACCGGCATTACGCCCACGTGGATTGCCCGGGCCACGCCGACTACATCAAGAACATGATTACCGGCGCAGCCCAGATGGATGGCGCGATCCTGGTAGTCG
>JBAVLE010000190.1:0-6263 GCA_049688735.1 Candidatus Angelobacter sp.
GAAGGGGAGAGATGGGAAGGAGAGGGTGAGACGAATCCTGAACGAGCGAGGATTGGGCTTACGCCGGAACATCTCGCCTACGTGATTTACACTTCCGGTTCAACGGGTGTGCCTAAAGGCGTAATGCTGGAGCATCGCAACGCGGTCAACTTGATCTGCTGGGCGCACCAGGGTTTTAGCGACGACGTTCTGGCACAGACATTATTTTCCACTTCCCTGAATTTTGATTTGGCAGTCTACGAGTGCTTTGTCCCGCTGACGAGCGGAGGCAGCATCCGTCTGGTCTCCAATGCGCTGGATTTGGCGGCCCGAGAGATCGATGTGACTCTCATCAATACCGTGCCATCCGTAATCAAAACGTTGCTCCAAGAGAAGGCACTCCCACCAGAGGTACGGGCAGTCAATCTAGCCGGGGAACCTTTGAAGCGGGAACTGGTGGAAAAAATTTTTGCAGATACTGCAGTGAAGCAAGTATGCAACCTGTATGGTCCCACAGAAACCACCACATACTCAACCTGGGTGAGGATGAAGCGGGAAAATGGATTTGCTCCGCACATAGGACGGCCGATCGCGAACACCTGGGTGTACATCCTGGATGAGAAGCTGGAGCCGACGCCGGCAGGGATGGTGGGAGAGATCTACATCGGCGGAGCAGGAGTAGCCCGCGGATACATCAACCGCAACGAGCTGACGGCGGAGCGTTTTGTGCCCGACCCCTATGCGGGACAAGCGGGTGCGCGCATGTACAAAACGGGCGATGTAGGGAGATGGCGGGCGGACGGGAACCTGGAATTTCTAGGGAGAAATGACGATCAGGTAAAGATTCGTGGGTTCCGAATTGAGCTTGGAGAAATTGCTGCGCGACTGCAGGCGCACCCGGCTGTGGAGGAAGCGGCAGTGGTTGCGCGGGAAGACGCGCGGGGCGACAAACGTTTGGTGGCCTACTACGTAGTGAATGGCACCTATCGAGACGGGGAAGAATTGGGCGTAAGGGAGGCGCTGAAGGCCGAGCATATCAATGGATGGGCAGCCGGCTTCGACGCAATTTGCAATGAATGCATCTCCGTTGCAGATCCCACGTTCAATACTGCTGGTTGGATCAGCGCCTATACCGGTCAGCACATTTCAGCAGAAGAAATGCGCGAGTGGCTGGATAGAACGGTGGAGCGTGTCAAGGCGTTACAGCCAAGGCGGGTTTGGGATATTGGCTGTGGCACGGGTATGTTGCTGTTCCGCATTGCCCCTGAGTGTGTCTTTTATCGGGGAACGGACATATCCGCGGCAGAGCTGAATTTTGTACGGCGGCAATTGCAGCGGCCTGAATTTAACATGCCCCAGGTTGTGTTGGAGAGCAAAGATGCGCATGAGTTCGGCGACGTCAGGACGCAGGAGCCATTCGATCTGGTGTTGATGAACTCAGTCATTCAGCACTTCCCCAACCTTGAGTACTTGATGACAGTCATAACCGGTGCAGTGGAGGCGGTGGGAACGGGTGGCGCAGTATTTATAGGAGACGTGCGTAGCTATCGATTGCTGGAGGCCTTTCATACTGCCGTAGAGATCTACCAGGCGCCTGATTCCCTGAGCTGTGATGCGTTATGGCGCCGCGTGCAAAAGAACGTTCAGCAGGAAAGCCAACTGGCAGTCGATCCGGATTTTTTCACTGCATTGTCGCAGGTCCTGCCCCAGATCAGCCGGGTGGAAATCAATTTGAAACGGGGGCAGGCGCGCAATGAGCTCACAAGCTTTCGCTATGATGTCGTGCTTCATGTGGGTAGGCCTGCTCCGCTCCTCGAGTGTTCTTGGATTGATTGGAGAGACAAGGACTTAAGTCCAGAGCAGTTGCGGGAGATCTTAAATCGGACACGACCCCAAGTGCTGGGAGTGGCAGGGATTCCGAACTCTCGAGTTCAGCGCGATCTTGCCGCCGCTCGAATCCTAGGTTCAAGGCATCGCCCAGCTACCGTGGGTGAACTGCGACGCCACTTAGAACGTGAACAATGCACGATCGAGTTGGAAGATATTTGGCTACTGGAAAAAGATTCCCTTTATAGCATCGAGATTCGCTGGTCTCAAAGCGACGCCGGCCTTTGTGACGTGCTGTTCCGCAGACGTGATGATCGTGATCATGCAAGGCAAGCTGAAAGAGTCAGATTTCCGGGAGAGGCAGAGGTCTTAGGAAAGCGAAAAATGTACTCCAACGATCCGTTGAAGCCCCGGCTGGCTGAAGATCTGGTGCCTGAACTTCGTCGCTGGCTTGAAGCAAAACTGCCGGAGTACATGGTGCCGCCAGTCTATGTCCGCATGGACAAGATGCCCCTCACCGCGAACGGAAAACTCGATCGCAAAGCATTGCCCGACCCAGAAACAGATGCGTATGCAGCGCAAGCGTATGAAGCTCCACAGGGCGAGACGGAGAAGATGCTCGCGGATGTCTGGGCTGAATTGCTCCAGGTAGAGCAAGTCGGGCGTCGCGATAACTTCTTCAGCCTGGGTGGACACTCACTGCAGGCGGTGCGCGTGGTGACGCGCGTCCGGCAAGGATTGGGTGTGGCGATGACGGTTGCAGATCTGTTTGCGCAACCAGTGCTGGCGGATCTTGCTCATCGTCTGGAAGGCGCTGCGCGAGCCGAGTTACGGGCGATTGTGCGGACGGCGCGAGGACAGTGGTTACCATTGTCCTTTGCGCAGCAACGCTTATGGTTTTTGGCTCAGATAGCGGAGGCTGGCCAGGCATATCACGTGCCGATGGGCCTGGATTTGAAGGGCGAATTGGATGCTGTGGCTCTGCGGCGGGCGCTGGATCGGATCGTGGCGCGGCATGAGGCGTTGCGCACCACTTTCTTGTCCGTCGAGGGAGAACCCAGGCAGCACATTGCCTCGGGTGCAGACAGCCGGTTCCATCTGGTGGAGCACGACCTGCACCGGCATCGGGATGCGAACGCGGAACTGGATCGTATTCTGGCCGAGGAGGCTAACGCATCTTTTGACCTGCAGACGGGACCGTTGATCCGCGGGCGATTGATCCGTCAGTCGGAGGATGAACATACGTTAGTTATCACCATGCACCACATCGTTTCCGATGGGTGGTCGCTGGCTATTTTTCTTAATGAATTGAGCAAATTGTACAGTGCCTTCCGACGCGGCGAAGAAGACCCGTTCCCGGAGTTGGCAATTCAGTATGCGGACTATTCGATCTGGGAACGGCAGTTGTTGGAAGGAGAGGTGCTGACGCAGCAGAGCGAGTACTGGAAAAAAGCTTTGCAGGGCGCACCAGCGCTGCTTGAGTTGCCCACGGACCATGCACGGCCGGCTCAGCAGGACTACAAGGGAGGATTTGAGAAGGTGGTCTTCGACCAGGGACTGACGAGGGGATTGAAAGAACTGAGCCGACGTGAGGGAACAACCTTATATATGACGCTGCTGGCCGGATGGGCAGCGTTGCTGTCACGATTGTCGGGTCAAACAGATGTGGTGATCGGCACGCCGGTGGCGAACCGGGAGCGAGCGGAGACTGCGGGACTGATTGGGTTTTTTGTGAATACTCTGGCACTGCGCGTGGATGTAAGCGGCGCAGTGACAGTAAAAGAATTGCTGAAGCGGGTAAAGGAAGCGGCATTAGGAGGGCAACAGCACAACCTGCCGTTTGAGAGAGTGGTGGAGATAGTGAGACCGGTGCGCAGTCTCGCGCACCACCCGCTTTTTCAGGCGAGTTTCGGCTGGCAGAACATGCCGGAGGGGACCATTACGTTTCCTGGAGTGCAAGCGAAGCTCCTGGAGTCGATTCCTTATCACCCCGCAAAGTTCGACCTGACTCTCATTTTGCAGGAGGCAAATGGGACGATCATCGGCGACTTCGAATATGCCACTGCATTGTTTGAGCCCGGCACCATCAAACGCTACCTTGGATATTTCCGCAGGCTGCTGGAGGGAATGGTAGCGCAGGATTGGGAAGTAGTGGATCGACTGTGCATGCTCGATGCGACAGAGCGAGACCAAGTTCTACATCAGTGGAATGACACTTGGGTTGAGTATCCCTCGAACAAGCTTATTCACGAGCTGTTCGCGGAGCAAGTTGAGAAAACGCCCCAAGCGCCTGCGGTCGAGTATGATGGCCGGCAATTGACGTATGGTGAACTGAACCGGGATGCAAATCGATTAGCGCATTATCTTCAGATATTGGGAGTGAAGCCGGAGGCGCGGGTAGCCATCTGCGTGGAGCGCGACCTGGAGATGATCGTGGGACTCATGGCCATACTCAAAGCCGGTGGCGCATATGTGCCACTGGATCCCACCTATCCGCAGGAGCGTTTGCAATACATGCTGAAGGATAGCGCGCCGGTCGCCCTGCTGACACAAGCTCAAGTAAGGGAGCGGCTCGGGCCGTTGCCTTCCGGCCTACCCACTCTGGATTTAACGGATGCTGCCTGGAACAGCCAACAAGAAAGCAATCCGGAGGCTGCCGCCCCAAAGTCCATCGCGGGGCACTTGGCCTATGTCCTTTATACCTCCGGTTCCACCGGCAGGCCCAAAGGCGTCATGGTGAGTCACCAGAATCTTATGAACTCAACCTTTGCCAGAAAGCGGGCTTACGGTACATTGGGCCGTTTTTTGCTGCTTTCTTCCATCTCGTTTGATAGTTCGGTGGCGGGAATTTTTGGAAGTCTTCTCCATGGGGGTACGTTAATTATCGCCCCTGATGAATTAGTTCACGATCCAATGCGCCTCAACCAGGAGGTTCAACGCCTGCGAGTAGAAAGCCTGCTCTGTGTTCCATCCTTATATAAACACTTCTTGGAATGTCCGGTTGGCGAACAGAAGAGCCAGCTTTCCCGGGTCATCGTCGCGGGCGAAGTTTGTCCGCCGGACTTGGTGGCAAAGTCAGCGCAACATCAACCTCAAGCTGAGCTGTTCAACGAGTACGGTCCTACTGAGGGCACAGTATGGGCGAGCATGCACCGTTGTACTGATCCATTGAGGAGGCAATCCGTGCCGATTGGACGGCCGATTGCGAACACGCGAGTGTACGTCCTGGATGCGCAGGGAGAGCCTGTTCCGATTGGAGTAGCGGGGGAGTTATACATCGGAGGAGCAGGCGTAACCCGGGGATATTTGTGCAGGTCTGAGCTGACGGCGGAGCGCTTCGTGTCCGATCCTTATATGGGTCAAGCGGGGGCGCGGATGTACAAAACAGGCGACATAGGGAGATGGCTGGCAGACGGAAGCCTGGAATTTATGGGGCGGAACGACCATCAGGTAAAGATTCGCGGGTACCGGATTGAACTTGAGGAAATTACTGCCCGACTGCAAGAGCACCGCGCAGTGGAGGAAGCCGTAGTAATAACACGGGAAGACACACCTGGAGAGAAGCGCCTGGTGGCTTACTATCGTCCTTCAGCTCTGCATGCTTCCCTTGATTCCGAATCGCTGCTCTCCGACGTGCGCTTGTTCCTGCGTGAGCGTTTGCCGGAGTACATGGTTCCGGCAGCCTACGTGCGGATGGAGTCTTTGCCCTTAACGCCGAACGGCAAGCTGGACCGTGAAGCTTTGCCGACGCCGCAGGGAGATGCGTACGCGGTGCGCAGGTATGTACCGCCGCAGGGAGATCTTGAAGCCGCGCTGGCGGCCATTTGGGCGGAAAGGCTCGAAGTGGAGCAGGTAGGCCGTCACGATGATTTTTTTGCCTTGGGTGGACAATCATTGCTCGCGCTCCGCGTACTGTTTCGCGTGAATGATTACTTCCAGACGGAACTTTCTGTTTCGACTCTTCTCGAACACTCAGTACTGATGGAGTTTGCCCAGAAGCTCCGTTCCGTTTCCGGACGTTCCGTTGAGGAACTGGAAAAAATGGCAAACATTTGGCTTAGAGTACACAGGATGACTCCTGAAGAACTCAGAGCCGCTCTTGCCGTGCATTGACCGCTTGCTGTGCCGTGAACTGCCACCGCGTTGGCGGGACCGTCCTGAACGTTCGGGATACTGCTTGATTTGAATTGCTTTGAACTCGCGTGATCCAAAATCCGGAGGCCGGTGATGTTTACTCTCGCACAGAATTTTCGATTCGCGTTCCGCAGATTAAAAAATAATCCCGGATTTACCGTCGTCGCTGTGCTTACGCTGGCTTTGGGAATCGGGGCGAATAGCGCGATGTTCAGCATTGTGAACGCCGTGCTGCTTCGTCCTCTCCCGTATCGCGATCCGCAAAGACTCATGTTGCTCGCCGAGCATTGGCCGCAGTTTCCCAGATTATCTTTGTCCTATCT
>JBAVLE010000191.1:0-2459 GCA_049688735.1 Candidatus Angelobacter sp.
GTTTGTGTTTTGCCCGGGTTGGACCAACGGCCCCTGTGGCCCCTGGTCACTATAGAACGCTCCCGGAATTTTTACCGGCGGCTCCCAGCGCAGGTTCCATGCATAGCGATTCATACCTGCTGCGGCGGGAATGGTGGTGACTTCCTTCACCTGATCGGGCCATTCCGGAGGCTGCTCGTCACCTTTCTTTTCCTTGCTGGAAAGCGTGCGGACGACCTTGCCGGACGAATCAACAATCTCAAGCTTTACTTCATCCCTTGGCGCTGTCTTAAAGTAATAGTTGATGATGGCTCCCGGTGGCGGATCGTCTCCTACCGGCCCGCGTCGCTCAATGTCCGTGGGCAAGTGCAGGCGCAGCGCCCTCTCAGGTTTGAACAACACCATTTCTGCCGTAGAAGAAACTGAATCTAGCTGACGCAGCGGAGTAATGTCATCCAGTACCCAGAAAGCGCGTCCGTGGGTGGCGGCAATCAGGTCATCACCATGAATTTCAAGATCATGCACTGGGACAGTTGGCAAATTCAGCTTCAGCGGCTGCCAGTGTCCACCATCATCCACTGAAAAGTAAACGCCGGTTTCAGTTCCCGCATAGAGCAAGCCTTTGCGCTTGGGATCTTCCCTTACAGAGCGAACGTATGAACCTTCCGGGATTCCGTTGGCAGTGAGAATCCAGCTCTTGCCGTTATCTCTGGTGCGGAAAATCAGCGGTCGAAAATCATCGAACTTGTGCCGGTCAACTGCCACGTAAACGGTGTTGGGATCGTGATGTGACGGCTCAATGATGCTGATCATGCTCCATTCCGGCATGTCTTTGGGCGTCACGTTGGCCCAATGCTGGCCGCCATCTGTGGTGAGTTGGATCAAGCCGTCGTCGGTCCCGGCCCAGAGCGTATCTTTCTTCAGCGGCGACTCCGCCAGGGCAAAGATGGTGTCATAGTACTCAACGCTGGTAATGTCCAGCGTGATTGGGCCGCCGGATGGCTTCTGCTTTGATTTATCATTGCGGGTCAGATCTCCGCTGATCGCCGTCCAGCTCTGTCCGGCATTGGTGGACTTGAACACCATCTCGCTTGCCGTATAAAGCGTGTTGGGATCATGGGGTGAAATCATCAACGGCGAAGTCCAGTTGAAGCGATGTAACAGTTTCTCTGCGCCGTTGCCGGAAACATCCAGCGGCCACACGGAAATATCCACCACCTGCTCCGTGCGTTTATCAAAGCGGGAGGTAAACGCCTCGGCGTTGGCAAATGTGATGTTTGGATCGGTAGGATATGGCGCAATATAGCCGCTCTCTCCGCCGCCTACCGGGTACCAATCCTGCCGGCCAATCACGCCATCGTCGTCATAGCTCTTGATGGCGATGGTGGAATTATCCTGCTGCGCGCCGTAGATGTAATAAGGCCAGCGATTATCGGTGATCACGTGGTAGAACTGCGCCGTCGGCTGGTTATACTGCGTGGACCATGTGCGCCCGCCGTCGAGTGAAACCGTTGCGCCACCGTCATTGCCGTTAATCAGATGGTCCGGATTGTCCGGATCAATCCACAAGCCGTGATGATCGCCATGCGGCGCAGGCAGCAAACCAAAGGTGCGCCCGCCATCCGTGGAGCGGAACATGCCGGTATTCAGTACGTAAACTGTGTCGGGTGATTTAGGATCCGCAAAGATGTGGCTGAAGTACCACGCGCGCTGCCGCAGGCGGCCATCTTCATTCATGCGGATCCAGCTATCGCCCCCATCGTCCGAGCGATAAAGCCCACCTTCTTTCGATTCCACTATGGCGTAAATTTTGTTCGAGTCTGCTCCTGAAACCGAGACGCCGATCCGCCCCATGATCCCCGCAGGCAAGCCATGTCCTTCAATATGCGTCCATGTGCTCCCGCCATCCGTGGACTTATACAGTCCGCTGCCCGGCCCGCCGCTGTTCAGGCTCCATGGATTTCGATAAACCTCCCACAGCGAGGCAAACAGCGTGTTGGAATTATTGGGATCAAACACCACGTCGATCGCGCCGGTCTTTTTGTCCTTGTATAGGACCTTCTGCCAGGTAGCGCCGCCATCGGTCGTGCGAAAGACGCCGCGCTCTTCGTTTTGTCCGTAGGCGTGACCCAAAGCGGCAACAAAAACAATATTCGGATTCCTGGGATCGATAATTAGCGCGCCAATGTGCTGCGAATCTTTTAAACCAACATTTTTCCAGGTCTTGCCTCCATCCACTGACTTATAAACGCCATTACCGTACGAAATGTTGCCGCGTATGCAAGCCTCGCCTGTCCCAACGTAAATGATGTTGTGGTCAGATTGCGCCACGGCAATTGCGCCAATGGACGCAATGGGCTGCTTATCAAACAATGGCTGCCAGTTCGTGCCCGAGTCTATGCTTTTCCACACGCCACTGGAGGCTCCGCCAAAATAGAAAACGTTCGGCTCGCCAAGTACGCCGGTCACTGCGAGTACAC
>JBAVLE010000192.1:0-5315 GCA_049688735.1 Candidatus Angelobacter sp.
GCCTTTGTCGTAGTCTGAGCGCTTGTCGGCCTCATGCAGCACGATCACTTTAGGATCATTGAGGTGCTCACTCAGCCACTTCGCTGAAACAATCATCTCCGGATGCACGGCTCCATTGGCAGGCACGGCCGACGCGGACAACGAAAATGCCACAAGAGCCACAACGCATAAGCCGAGGCGAAACAATTTGCTGATCATAGGTTCGTACTCTCCATGTCGATCTTCAATCGGTCGCGACCTTGCAATATAGGACAAATGAAAGGTTGAGCGCATGATATAAAGCCTTAGACTGTAGCCGTGGTGAGAGTGTTAGCGCGACATCGGCTTGTTTTATCCAACTGTCAGGGGCAGACAATGAAGAAATCTGCGGTCATTATCTTTTTAATTATAGGATTACTCTCTTCCGGGACACTGGCGCAGTCTCCCCTGGATGATCTGCGTAAAAGGGCCGAAGAAGCGCTGGGCAAGAAGAGCGGCCCCACCGACGACCGCATTGCCGCCGGATTGAAGGAAGCCCTGACCGTGAGCACGCGCAGGGCAGTAGCATCTACAGGACGGGTGGACGGCTTTTTAAAGAACGCAGCAATCAAGATTCTGCTGCCGGAAAAACTGCGCAATGTCGGCAAAGGTATGCGCCTCTTGGGCATGGGCCAGCAGGTGGATTCCCTTGAAATTGGAATGAACCGCGCGGCGGAGCAGGCTGCACCTGCAGCGCGGCAGATCTTTATCGATGCTGTAAGCAAAATGACGATCGCCGACGCGCGCCAGATCCTTTCCGGCGGCGACACAGCCGCCACCGACTACTTCAAGACGGCGAGCACCGACCAGTTGACCGCGGCATTCTCACCCATTGTCCATCGGGCCATGGAAAACGTTGGGGTGGTAAAGCAGTATAACCAGCTCATGCAAAATCCTATTGCGGCGCGCGTGGCGGAAAACGACGGCTTCAACATTGATAAATACGTAGTCGGCAAAACAATGGACGGCCTGTTTTATGTGATGGGTGAAGAAGAGCGCAAGATTCGCAAGGATCCGGCAGCACAAACCACGGCTCTGCTGCGTGAGATTTTCGGAAATAAACAAAATCCATAACCCCTCGCTCATCACCTTCCATCAAATTGGGTGTAGAATTTTTGGAAATCCCGGCCCGAACTCAATGGAGGAGAACCCACATGAAGGTCGTGATAAGCGTTTTTGTAGCGCTTGCCCATCACTATTTGGTTTGGCGGAAGCGTTGCGCACAAAACTGCGCGTACGAAGCACAGGTTGTCGACAAGCATTTTCAATCCAACTGGAAGAGCACAGAGATCAAGTTGAAAGTTGCGGACTTAACATAAAGCAAGAACTAGATGCTTCTTATGACGCTGCTTGCCGGAGAGTGCGTAACCCTGATTTCCATTTCTTTGTCATAATTGCAGCAGGAGGTATTTCCCATGAAGGCTGAAAAGGCAAGGCGCGACTTAAGAGATAACGTGGCAGAAATCGCTGATAGGGCGCGGGACCTCTCCGCCAAAGTAAAGGACCGGCTGGATGAGACATACAACGATCTGAATCGCACAGTGGGTCGGGCCAAGGATGCGACTGAGGATCGCCTGGATGATCTCCGCGACCATGTGAAAAGCCGTCCTCTGGCTTCGGTTGCAGCAGTTGCCGCAGGGGCCTTCGCTCTTGGAATCCTTACAGGGTGGCTCTTGGGCCGCAAATCACGGTCTTAAGCAACGTCTAGTGATGGCCCAATACAGGGTGAGGCACATACGTCGACTCAAGCTGGGCGATCTCCTGCTGCGAAAGTTTTACGCTCACCGCTGCTATGGCATCCAGTAGGTGATGTGGCTTGGATGCCCCGATGATCGGGGCGGAAACTTCGGGCTTGTGCAGCAACCACGCAAGAGCGACCTGGGCCGGCGGCACGCCTCTACTCTTTGCTACCTGCGCCACGCTTTCCACCACACGGTCGTCGGCTTCCTGGGTGTAGAGCTTTTTGGTGTAATCGTCTTCCTTTGACCGCACCGTTCCCGCTTTGCGATTTCCCGCCAACACGCCTCGTGCCAGTGGACTCCAGGGAATGAGGCCCACGCCCTCCGCGCGGCACAAAGGAATCATCTCTCGTTCTTCTTCGCGATAAACAAGGTTGTAATGGTTCTGCATGGTCACAAAACGCGTGAGCCCAAGCCGGTCAGAGGTGTGCAGCATCCGCGCAAACTGCCAGGCAAACATTGACGATGCTCCGATGTACCGCGCCTTTCCTGACTTCACCACATCATGCAGGGCAGTGAGTGTTTCTTCGATAGGCGTCTCATAGTCGAAGCGGTGAATCTGGTAGAGATCAACATAATCCGTGCCCAAGCGCCGCAAGCTATCATCAATGGCGTGCATGATGTGCTTGCGCGAAAGCCCTTTCTGGTTGGGATCATCGCCGAGAGGAAAAAACACCTTAGTTGCGATCACCAGTTTGTCGCGTGATGGCCCAAAGTCCTTCAACGCGCGGCCAAGGACCTGCTCACTGGCGCCAAGAGAATACATGTCAGCCGTGTCAAAGAAATTTATTCCAGACTCAAGCGCGTCTTTGATGAACGGACGGCTTTCTTCTTCTTCCAGCACCCACTGCCGCCATTTTTTAGTGCCATAGGTCATGCAGCCCAGGCAGATGCGGGAAACCTTTACGCCGGTAGAACCAAGGTTTGTGTATTCCATTTGCGCCTTTCGTCAACTCTATTCTTGATGTTTTCAGGATGTGGCAGACCATCGACAGAATCTGATTCTCAGGCAAAACGTCAATCCACTTCAACTTTCTCAAAGCCCATCCCCTGAAGCAGCGTGGTAACAGTAGCGCGGGCGTTGTCACGCGCATTGGCAATGATTCCTCCCAGGGCCGCTTCCTGAAGCAACTCGCCTTCTGCTTCCTGCCGGACTTGCGTCTCAAGGTTGGGATCGACCCGGACAAGAAGTCCCGTGTTGCGCGAATAGACCCTGGTACGTGCGTTATCCAGCCGCGTCATGAGGATTTGCGGATTTGGCAAGTGAATGCGCACTTCTTTGCCCTGTACCTTAATGTCGCTATTTTTTAGGCGGCTGAAATCGATGCCGGCAACAACCTGGCCATGGACGATCATCATCAAGCGATCACCCGCGATAAAATCAGGCAGGATCGGATTATCTTTTTCGCCGGTCACGATCTTGTCCATGTTGAAGACAACAGTTTCCATTCTCTGCAATCGCTGAATACGCTCGATAACGCTGCCTTCACTGCTGATGCGCGTGTTGCGTCCGCTAAGCATCGACCACAACGCGGCCAGCGGACCTGACTGCACTCGCGCCATTGCCACGGCAAGCAGCAAAGCAATGACTGCACCGATAAAGAGGCCAGGGAGCAGTGCCGGTCGAGGCCGGCGCGGAACAGGTTGCGTTGATGTCTCTGTCATGAAGGCTATTGTAAGTTGCGGCGGGATAGTTGGAGCATGACTAAAGGCCGACGGACGTGACGGTCGCAGGCAAGAGTGCGCAGAACGCTAACGATCCTGCGTTTTGCGTTTGGTCAATTGCTGGTAATACGCAGCGGCGTTGTCTCTAAAGGTGGCTTCATAGTTTGGGTACTGGCGAAAGTTTCTATAAGCATCCAGTGCAAGGGATGCCTGTATGCGTTCCAGCGACATGCCTTGGCGATACATGTGCGCCACTTGATCTCGGAGGTCGGCCAAGTAATTCCGAAAGCGCTGTAAATCGCTTTTTGTAGCCAGTTCAAAATGCCCGGGAACAACATGCTGTATCGGCAATGCCAGCATCTGGTCGAGCGCGGCGATCCAGTTTTCCATGTCGCCATCGTCCATTGCGGGACATGAATTGGTCAAGAAGAGGTCGCCTGTTGCGAATGTTTGTTCATCAGGAAAATAAACGACTAGGTCGCCTTGCGTATGCGCGGGGCCGGGATGGTAGATGCGGACTTCATGTCCGCCAAGGTAAAACACAAGCCCTTTCGGTCCCAATGTTTCATTGACGGAGTTTTTCTGGATCGGCTTTACTGACTTTGACCGCGTGAATGCCGTGCTAATGATGATCGCATCCGCACCGACGACACTGTTGCCGCCGATATGATCGGGATGATAATGCGTATTGACAATCCAGCGCACCGGAGCCTCAGAAACTTTGCGGATCTCAGCCAGCAATTTGCCGCCTTCCTGCGCGTTTAGACCGGTATCGACTACGAGAATTCCCTGCTCGCTGACGAGGAACGTTGAATTGCTGCTGGCATCGTTATCTGAGATATAGGCATAGAGGTCGTGGCCGATTTTGTGCGTCGAGGCTGACGCCAGACATGCGCTAAGCACGACTATAAAGCAATAGAGCCACTGTTGCGCTTTCCAGCAGAACAGGTCACCGCAGAGGACGTAGAGAGCGCGAAGAATATTCATATCGACCATTCCCATGGGTGCGATGATGCTGGACGATTATCTACCATGCGAAAGCCCTCTTTCTCTGCGCACTTTGCGTCCTCTGCGGTAGAAGACCTTTACCGGTACGCCACAACAAACATCCTGCGGAATGGGAACAGGACTTTTCCCTGATCGTTGGGCCGATAGGCTTCCTGGATTCCTTCCAGACATAGCTCTTGAAAAAGTTGGCGCTGCTCGGCATCGGGCAGGCGTTCGAGATATGGCCGCATCCCGGTGCCGCGGATCCAGTCGAAGATCGCCCTGGGACCATCCATAACGTGATGATACTCGGTTTCCCAAATGTCTACGGACCTGGCGTGTTTACGCAGAACATCGTAATAAAAAGCGGACGGTTGCACGCTAGATGTGCGTGCAGCAATATCCAGCGTCTTGCTCCAGCGCCGATCGCCGTTGGCAGCCACTTCCTGCATGATAGTGTGCGTAGCCGATTGGAAATTATTTGGCATCTGTACGGCCAAAGCTCCGCCCGGCGCTACGCCATTTATCATGCTGCGGAACAATGTGGCATGCCCGGCAACCCAATGGAACGCAGCATTTGAAAATATCAAATCAACTGCCGGTTCCGGCTTCCAGGTTTCTATATCGCCCAATATCCACTGCCAATCAGGATGTTTGGCTTTGGCCTGGGCCAGCATCTCCGGTGAATTGTCCACGCCTGTGATAACCGCAGTGGGCCAGCGCCGAAGCAACTGTTCCGTGCTGTTACCCGGGCCGCAGCCCAGATCGACGATGCGCGCAGGAGACTCCAGGTGGATCTGGGCGACAAGATCGGCTGCGGGCCGCGTGCGCTCATCGGCGTATTTCAAATATAAGTTTGCGTCCCAAACGGGCATCTGCAAAGACTTTAATTGCGAGCAGCAGGAA
>JBAVLE010000193.1:0-4338 GCA_049688735.1 Candidatus Angelobacter sp.
CAGAGTCTCCTAAGCCTCTGTGATCTTCTGTTTTTCTTTCCTTGGTGGTCTTCGCGGCTGAACGTTAGTCGCGAAGACTTTTTTATGTCGGCATCGCCAGTGGCTCAACCACGCCGTTGAGAATTCCTTTTTCATCCACTCCCGTCCGCAGCGTCCCAAACGTGTTTCCATGCTGCCCTGCCAGCCGCGATCCGATAAACGCCTCGGCCATCGCCGGAGAACTGTAACGCACCATCAAAGATCCCTGCATGGCCAGCGCCAGCTTTTCCGTCAGCTCTCTGGCTGCATATTTTTCGTCGGCAGCCGCATTCAATCGAACACGAACACCTTCAACATATTTATCGAGACGTGGATCAGCGCCAGCCGTGGATTCAAATTCAGCCATCAGCGCTTCCACAGTCGCTGGATCTTTGGCCAGTGCTCGCAATACGTCCAGGCACATCACATTACCCGAACCTTCCCAGATGGAATACAGCGGCGCTTCACGATAAAGCCGAGGCATGATTGACTCTTCCACATAACCGTTCCCGCCCAAACATTCCAGCGCTTCGCCCACATGCATTGGAGCGCGCTTGCAGAGCCAATATTTGGAGATCGCTGTGGCAATCCGGCAAAAGGCGCGTTCACGGCCGTCGGATTCGCGATGGTCGAACGCATGGGCCAACCGGATCATGAGCAGCGTTGCGGCCTCAGACTCAATTGCCAGATCGGCCATGACATTGCGCATCAACGGCTGCTCAATCAGCAACTTCCCAAATGCACAACGATGGCGCGCATGATGGACCGCCTGAGCCAGCGCCTGCCGCATCAGCCCTGCAGCCGCAATCGCGCAGTCAAGTCGCGTGTGGTTCACCATCTCTATAATCGTTTGCACGCCTCTTCCCTCTTCACCCACCACATGGGCCCACGCTTGCGCAAACTCAACTTCACTGGATGCGTTGGAACGGTTCCCCATCTTGTCCTTCAGCCGTTGGATATGGAAGGCATTGCGCTTGCCGTCCGGCGTCCAGCGAGGAAGCAGGAAGCAGCTCAGGCCTTTCGGCGCTTGCGCCAGAATAAGAAACGCATCGCACATGGGCGCGGAACAAAACCATTTGTGGCCGGTAATCAAGTACTCCCGTGAGCTTCCAATCCGTTCGGCCCGCGTCGTGTTGGCTCTTACGTCTGAGCCTCCTTGCTTTTCCGTCATTCCCATGCCGAGCAGTATTCCGGATTTCTCTTGCGGCGCTGCGAAACTCGGATCGTAAACAGGTGACAGGATGCCTTGCTCCCATTCAGCCGCCAACTCCGGTTCGGCCCGCAAAGCCGCAACTGCCGAGAACGTCATTGAGATCGGGCAAGTGTGTCCGGCTTCATTCTGCGCCGTGATCATCATGAGTGCGGCACGCGCAACGTGAGCGCCCGGTCGTCCAGTGGGAGCAGCGCCGGAAGTTCTAGCTGATTCCCACGGCAGGCAGTGCAGCCTGTTTGCTACCGAGGTCCGCATCAGGTTGTGCCATGACGGATGAAAGAGCACCTCGTCACGACGGTTCCCGAACCGGTCATGCGTGTGCAGCACCGGTTTGTTCTCATTGGCCTCAAAGCCCCAGCGTTGCATCTCTTCTGTGCCCAGCAGCCGCCCAAGTTCGGCTATCTGTTCGTGCGCCCAGCCTGCGCCTTCCCGCTCTAGGCCTTGTGCCAATGTGCGATCGCTTAAAAAGAGGTTGTAGCCGGTAAGGGGCGAAACTTGATTTGGCGCTACTTGATCGCTGGTGGCATCTGCCGATTCAGCGGATGGCTCGCTCGCCTGCGAACTGATCTGTCTGGTGGAAGCCGTCATAATGCTCTCATTATGAACCAGAGTCGGCGTGGCAGCGCTGAATTTCATTCTTCGGACTTACTTACGCAAAAAGGCCCTGTGCTCTGCTTCCAGAATCACAGGGCCTTGTCCTTCCCATGAAGCTTAGGCTGCTTTTTCTGCTTCCACGTTAATATTTTGTGCAAGCTTGCTCAGTTTCTCGTCGGTCGCCTTTTCCTCGTCCAGCGTCTTCTGCAGCAGATTGACAAACTGGTCCTCGCCCATCAGTTCTGCATAGGTCCTCACGCAGCCGTATCCGGCAATTTCGTAATGTTCAACATGCTGCGCCGCGCCGATAAGGCCGGCATCCATCACTTCTGCCTCGGCATCTTCTTCCATCAGTTCCTTGCCATCGGCAATTACGCCTTCCATGCCCTTGCACTTCTTTCCCCGCGGGCTCTCGTCCAGCTCCTTGAAAATCTTCTCCAGGCGTTCCACGTGCCCCTGGGTCTCTTTCAGGTGCTGCTCAAAGCCGCTCTTCAATTCCTTGGAGCTCGCCTTCTTGATCATCTTGGGCAAAGCTTTCAGGATTTGATTTTCCGCGGAGTAAAGGTCTTTTAACTCATCCACAAACAGGTCTCTCAGCGATTCCATTTCCATTGCGTTTCTCCCCTTTCAATTCGGTATGAAGTTGTTCTCAGTTGTCACAAACACCACTGCAGACATTTCTCTGAAGCAAAACTTTCCGGAAATCATCCGGCTCAGTCACCTTCCGCAGTGCCTGATTTCCACCATCTTGGTCCTAACACATTTGGATGGAAGAACGGGTCCACATTCTGTCTGGAAAATGAGAGGCAGCTCTCGAATTCGAGAGCTGCGGCAGGTTGCACGCCGAATTGACAGGCCAAATCGGCATTTCAGGGCTGTTGGAATTTTGCAGAATCTTTAGTGCGGCGTAGACTTTGGCTTTTTGCCCCCCGGCAAAACTTGGTATGCCTCTGCCCGTGTTTTCACCACGTAAAAATTAGGGCGCGAGGATTGCGCAAGTTGCTTAAACTTCGCCCCCAGCCGGAACATAACCGCAGCAGGAGCAATCACAATGTGTGTTGCCGAGCTGCTGAACAAGCTCGGATTTGCCGCCAGTGCGGCAATAGAACTCTCCGTTATCGCCGGATCAGTCACGTCACTGAAATCCACAATGTCAGCGAATTGGGGGTTGAAGTCGGGATCAGAAGCAATCCGCGTGCGATGTCCGAGTAATTCAGCGTCAGTGATCTTGCCGTAAAACGCAGAGTGCACAACTCTGCGCTGCGGATCGATCTTGAGAACTACGGGCATAGTAGCTGATTTTTTGGGCAATAGATGGTGTCTATAATGCCATAGTCACAGGCCTATGTGACACAGGGCGGCGCAAATAACATTTTTGCAAACTTGCCTTACAACTTTATGGAGGCTTCGATGCCCCATTTTTCAAAGTGGATCGTTCCTGCTTTACTATTGATTCTTGTTGGGCTCCCTCCGAACCTTTCTGCCCAGGCGGCACAGGAAAGGGCTTTGACGTTGAGGCGAGTCGTCGTCAATTACGGCGTCGAACTTCATTACGTTGAACGCGGAACGGGAGCGCCGGTGGTCTTTCTGCATGGCTCGCTGAGCGACGGCAGCTACTGGACGGACCAGGTCAACGCGTTTGCCGAGGCAGGCTATCGGGCCATCGCGTACAGCCGCCGTTACAATCCGCCAAACAACAACAAACCACAACCTGGCTATTCAGCAATCACTGACGCAGAGGACCTTGCAGCCTTCATCAAAAAGCTGCATCTGGGCCGTGTGAATGTGGTGGGCCATTCATACGGAGCTTATACCGCTTTGTTTCTGGCGGCCAGACACCCTGAATTGGTTAGGACGCTGGTCCTTGCCGAAGCGCCCGCTGTGTCATTGCTGGAGCATCTGGAGGGAGAACAGGCAGCCACGGGCAAAGCAATGTTCGCCGACATACAGGAACGAATGGTGAAGCCGATGCAGGCCGCTTTTAAAAAAGGCGACCGCGAAGCTGGGCTGAGAACATTCATCAATTATGTCTTGGATGATCCGAAAGCATGGGACAAAATGCCAGATAACGCACATCAGGACATGCTGGATCATGCTCACGAGTGGGACGTAATGATGACCACTGGCGAGTTGTTCCCGGTGATTGAGCCGCAGACGATTCGAAAGATCACTGCGCCCACGCTGCTTCTCTCTGGGGAAAAATCCTATCGCTTTCTTGGCCTGATTGACGAGGAGCTCACACGGTTGCTCCCTCACGCGCGCCGAATCATTCTCGCTGGAGCGACGCACCGCATGTGGTTTGAGCAACCAGAAGCCTGCCGCAACGACGTGCTGGAATTTTTGCGGGAAGCAGCACAAAAGACACGAATCCCTTACACAGCTTCGGCGTCTTCCCTGAACGCCTGGACAATCGCCATGATCGAGATTCGCCGTTAAATTCCCAGCAGCCTTTTGGCATTGCCGCCCAGGATCTTTTGGCGGTCCTCTTCTGAGATTCGCATATCTCGCAGGCT
>JBAVLE010000194.1:0-14655 GCA_049688735.1 Candidatus Angelobacter sp.
GATTGTGGGTGGCTGCGGATGAGCGGCCATCGTTTGAGCGCCATTTGCCAGTCCTCAGTCAGAGTACTCGGTCAACCCTGAAGCCGGGCTCCATGACCAGGTGCATGACGGTTTTATTCTGAAAGCAAAAAAGCAAGACAATGTGTCCAGTGGCTTGCCTTGGGCTTCTTCAAAGCGGTGAAATGATGGCCGTGATAATGACGAATGGTGGTCTTACCGGGTCTCGTAATAACAGGTTTAGGCAGAGAGGGAAATTGCGGCAGCGGCGGTGTCATGCACAGGCGTTTCCACGCCGCATGCTTTGCCCAGACGGGAAACCGTGCCGCTGAGGTCGTCGATTTCCGTGGGTCGGCTGGCTTCAAGGTCGATCAACAGGCTTGGCTTCATCGCCTCTGGCAGTCCATCAATAATCTTCATTGTGCGATCTGCTTCGTCTTCCGCCAATGCGACCTTACGCGCGCGGGCAACGCTGACAACCTCAAGCACGGCACGCTCGATCAGGAGATGGCCGAGCTTTGTCGCGCGAAGCGGCCCGATAGCGGTACGGGACAGTCCGCAAGCCGCAGCCATGGACGCGATGAAGGCAAACTTTCTCCACAGGTCGGCGGTAATGTCAGAGGAAACACTTGCCTCCACGCCGGCCTCACGAAAAGCCTCAGCAATGGCATCAATGCGCTGCTTGCGCTCAGGTTGTGATTGTCCCAGTTCTCCCAAGACCACGCGTTGAAACGGGCTGCGCCGTTCGAACACTCCGGGCGCGACGCGTATAGCGCTGATCGCGGTGAGCCCGCCTACCAGTTGGAACTGCGGAACTCCGTGAGCCACCAGTTGGCTCACCACTTCAACGCCATTGAGCAGCGGCACAATCAATGCGCCTTGCGTAGCCAGAAAAGCCGCAGCCGGCGCAACCTCAGCCAGCGAATAATTCTTTACGGCCAGAAGTGCGCAGTCCACGCCGCCGAAATCTTCAACGTTGTCGCTTGCTTTAATAGGTACAGTGAACGATCCTTCAGGGGTTCGGACTTCCAGGCCACGTTCCCTTAGTGCGGCCAAGTTCGACGTTCGCGCGAGAACGCAAACATTGTGACCATTTTTTGCCAGCAGGCCGCCGTAATATCCACCCACCCCGCCCGCTCCTAAAATCGCAAACCTCATTGCCCGTCCTTCATCAAGAATGCAAAGTTATCAATTGCATGCCAGAGCGGCCCAGCTATTCCGATCCCCATTCGAATGAGAGTGCAGGCGCGCAGCTCCTGCCTTTTACTATGACCTGCGTTGTACCCATTGTGCGCCCCTTTACAAAAGGTGAAAGTGTTGCCCAGAACTCGCCTTGCGGGTTCACTTTAGGTTGCGAATCATGGGCTTCCTGGTATGACTGTGTGTGAAAGCTAATTTGCTCTCCGGGCGTGAAGCCCTTGCCATGAATCAACGCCAATTCAAATCGCGGGCTCAGCCTTATGACCTCCAGGCTGCACGCCTTGTCTTGTTCCACCATGGGGGCGGGCACAATGGAAAAGAAAATCCTGGTGGCGTGGTCCTCAGAAATCAATGCGTGGCGGTAGATTTCACCGATGCCCGGCGTGTAAGTCAACTTAAGTTCCGCGCCTTTAAAGCGCTGGGCGCAACTTCTGTCAGAGTTCGGCGGACATCCCACGGTACCGTCTGCCGCAATGGCCAGGCCATCCATCATTGTTGCCGGCCGCGCGATGGTGATAGGCCACACCATCAGCGTATAAAGCTTGTTTTTCGGAGCACCGCTGATCTTAAGACGATACTGCATGAACGGCTTACCGTTATTCTGATCTTTCTTAACAAGCAGGACCTGCGTTATTATGCCGGGGCTGGTGGACTTGTCCCAATCGATGGTGGCCTGCGCCGTTTTTGCCATCAGCTCTTCGTCCGATGGAGCCAGCGGCTTTGCTGGTGTAGCTGTCGCAGCAGGAGACTTCGGCCTTGCTTGCTGCTTGGGGGTTTGTCCTGCGGCTGCAAGGCACACCCCAAAAATTGCTGTAAGAATGTAAGTATGTCGCATGATGAACTGGAGAATACCATAAGCAGCTCTGGGCGCAGAGATGAGGCTTTGCGCTTCAGCCGGCGCTTGTTTTCAGTTTGCTTGCCTCATTCGCGGCCTGTATATTTTTGGAACCGAATCAATCCTGGAGATGCTGGAATGCATAAAGTGGGAAGAACAATTGTTGCCACCGTCATCGCATGCCTGGTACTGGTACCTCTCGCTCTTGCTCAGGCCGGCTCTGCCGCGGACACAAAGTCCAGTTCTCCTTCAATGGACAATGTGATTACCGCTCTCTGGGCCGGCAAAAATTTTGATCAGACCGCCATCTCTCCCGACGGTAAGCAAGTCGCATGGGTGGAGAGCACCAAAGAAGGATCGGCGATCTTTATTTCCGCAGCCACGGGCGGAACTCCGCGCCGCATAACTGCCGGCGGACAATCTGAAAGCGCCATCGCTTGGTCGCCGGACAGCAAGCAGATTGCATGTCTCTCTGATGCTGGCAATCCCGGCCAACCTCAACTCTATACCTTCAGCACCGGCACTGGGTCGCCTCGCAAACTAACGAGCGTGAAAGGATTCCTCGCATCACCCGGCTGGTCGCCTGACGGCAAAACCATCGCATTCCTTTTTACCGAGAATGCTGAGCGCGCTGCTGGCCCTCTGGTCGCGGAAAAAGCGCAGACTGGAGTGATCAAAGAGACTGTCACCGAACAGCGTCTCGCACTGATTCATTCAGCCGGAGGCAAGCTGCGTCAGATCTCGCCCACTAATATGTATGTTTACGAATATGCATGGTCGCCGGACGGCAAGAGCTTTGTAACCACGGCAGCCCACGGCAACGGGGATGACAATTGGTATGTCGCGCAGATCAATACCATCGCAGCCGCCGGGGGAGAGATGAAATCCATCTACACGCCGCCTATCGATTCTCAAATCGCCGTGCCTGCGTGGTCGCCGGACGGCAAGACAGTCGGGTTCATATCCGGCATTATGAGTGATGAGTCGGCCGTTGGCGGCGACATCTTTATCGTTCCCGCTACAGGCGGTGCAGCCAAAAACATTACTCCCGGCATGAAGGCTTCTGCCAGTTGGCTCACTTGGGGTAGCGACGGCAAAATTCTTTTTGGCGAAGATGTGGATGGCGAAAGCGGAATCGCCACGGTTGATCCAACTTCTGGCGCGATTGCAACCCTCACTCGCGAACCGGGCGAGTTGAGCGCTTATGGCTGGGGCACCGCTGTCTCGCTTGCCGCCGACGGCAAGACTGCTTCTGTGATTCGCCAATCACTGGCGCATCCGCCGGAAATCTGGGCTGGCCAGATTAATCAGTGGAAGCAGATAACTTCACGCAACGCTGCTCTCAAGCCTGCATGGGGCGAAGCCAAGAGCGTCCATTGGCAGAATGACGGACTCAACCTGCAAGGCTGGCTCTTGTATCCGGCTAATTTCGACGCGGCAAAAAAGTATCCCATGGTGGTGCAGGTTCATGGTGGCCCCAGCTCCATGCAGCATTCGGCGTGGCCCGGAACGCACAGCTTTGGCATTGCGCTCTCTGCCGCCGGCTACTTCGTTTTCATGCCGAATCCGCGCGGCAGCTATGGCCAAGGTGAAGCTTTTACGCGCGCCAACGTTAAAGATTTTGGCTATGGAGATTTTCGCGACATCATGACCGGCGTTGACCAAGCAATCAAACAGGCTCCTATCGACGAGCATCGCCTCGGTATTACCGGCTGGAGTTATGGCGGTTACATGACCATGTGGGCGGTCACGCAGACCAATCGTTTTGGCGCGGCAGTGGCGGGGGCAGGTCTTGCAAATTTCCAGAGCTATTACGGTGAAAATCAGATCGACAAATGGATGGTTCCATTCTTTGGCGCGACTGTTTATGACGATCCCCAGGTGTACGCCAAGAGCTCACCCATCACGTTCATCAAAAATGCCAAGACGCCGACGCTCGTTCTGGTGGGCGATAGCGATGGCGAATGTCCAACTCCCCAGTCTTATGAATTCTGGCATGCGCTCAAGACACTGGGCACGGAAACAGAGCTGGTTGTCTACGCGCATGAGGGCCATATGTTCGTGGATCCCACGCATCAGCGCGACGTGATTGAGCGCGTAGCAGCGTGGTTCAACCAAAAACTGAAGTGATGGATTATCGGTTGAAACAGAGTCTCTGCTCAGTTTTTTCCGAAGTATATTCATCAGTACTACGGTGATCGGGTGATAAGCAGGTGTTCACACCAGTGTAGTCTGGAAACACCTACTATGACTCCAGCCAGACGCAAATCCCGCATCCTGCTTGTTGACGGCAATAGCACGGTACAGCATTTGCGAGCGTTGATGCTGCGGATGCGAGGCCTTAATGTTGATACTGCCGCTGATCTGGACGCGGCCCGCACAGTGATTTCTGCCGGTCCGCAGTACGATCTTGTGATTGTTGATGTTGGCCACTTTGCCGATCCAGGCTTGCAATTCTGCGAAGAAATCAAACAGCGGCATCCCCACCAGAAAGTTTTGATGCAGGTGGATGGTCACATTTATCTCGGCCGCGAGAGCTGTCCGGACAAAGTCATTTCAAAGCAGGAAGGCCCTCATCATTTTGTGGAAGAAGTAGAACGCTTGCTGCCTGCTTCCTAGCTGGAGTTCTTCTTTCCTGCCACCGGTTTCCATTTGTCCAGAAATTGAATTACATCGTCTTCACTCATCATGCGCGCACGTTCAAAGTCGCCCGTGGAATACAATACTTTTCCTTGAACATCCAGCACCGCCAGTGATGGCACGCCTTTTTCCAGGTTAACGCGGTATTTCTTTGCCAAGTCAAGATTCTTGTCGTACTTTCCCACGTCAATGTGGACAACAATGTAGTTGTTGTTCAGCAACGGCGCAATCCTGGGTTGATGAAATGCATTCTCCAGGACATGGCAGTCAATACACCAGTTGCCGCCAAAATCGAGCAACACATTCTTATGCTGCTTGCCGGCGGTGGCCAGCGCCCGACGGATGTCCTGTACCGCATTTGCGTCTGCCTTGTACAACTGCGGATTGGGATTGGCAGGAGCCTGTAACGGAACGCGCTTGAACTGGGCTACGGAAACCGCAGTGAAAACTATGACCGCGATCAATGTCCATTGGGGCCGATTTTTCATCCACTTCATTTTAATTGATCAGAAAGCTCGAATTCGACTGACTTGCTTTGCGTCGTGGTCCTAACTTGGGCGATACGACGCGGCCATATTCAGATGCACGGGACACTTGATCGAAGTAGCGGTATGTCAGAGCAGTAATTTTGCGTATGGCGGCGGAGCCTTCTTTTTTCGTCCTTAAGATACGTGGTCATGACGCACAAGATGTAGGGCCTGTTTTTCACGAAGATAATTCCCACCAAAACAAATTTACCATTGACGTGACCATATAGTTACGTTACTATTTACTAACATAATAAATACCGGAGGAACAAAGGCTATGAAACTGGAAGATCTGACACTCGACGTTGAGCAGCAAATCGACATCAAAGCACCACCGGAAAAGGTATTTCCCGCCGTACTGGAAAGGTTCGGGAAGAAAAATACCCGGCCCGATGGCGAATCTTTAAACCTGCAGATAGAAGCCAAACCCGGCGGACGCTGGTATCGCGACCGGGGCAACGGCATTGGACACCTCTGGGGCTTTGTCCAGGTCATCAAGCCGCCCACGCTGCTGGAGTTGAGCGGCCCGATGTTTATGTCATATCCGGCCCAGAACCACGTTGAGATCAAGGTGGAAAAGACGTCCGGCGGCAGCCGGGTTACGCTGCGGCACCGCGCGCTCGGCATGATTGATCCTGAACACCGCAAAGGCGTGAGCACGGGATGGGGCCACATGCTCGGCGAATTGAAAAAGGATGCTGAGTAAACCAGGTGCGAAGGATGAAGATGGCTTCAGGCCCCAAGGACAAGCTGGATCCGGTGTGGAAAGCGCTGTCGGATCCGACGCGGCGTTCGATTCTCGATCTGCTGCGTGACCGGCCGCTTACCACCACGGAGATTGTGGACGCGTTCCCGCACCTCACGCGCTTTGGCGTGATGAAGCATCTGGATACGTTGCGTGACGCGGAACTTGTCCACACGCGCGAAGAGGGCCGGCAACGAGTGAACTCACTGAATGTTTTTCCTATTCGCCAGATTTATGAGCGATGGGTCAGCCCCTTTCAGGAAGTGTGGTCACGCCATCTTCTGGGGATCAAGGAACTTGCTGAACAAGAAGAGGCCGGAACTAGTTCAAAAAAGAAGAAGAAAAATTAGGCCGACAAACTGCAACGGTGACCTGCCCCTCAGCGGGTCCTTAAAAACAATCATTTTTAGGAGAAACGATCATGGCAGAACTGAGAGCACAGAACGCAATTGAAGATCATCAGATAGTTTCCAGCGCAGAGTGGCTGGCTGCTCGCAAAGAACTGTTGCGAAAAGAAAAGGAGTTTACCCGGCACCGCGATCAAATAAGCGCGATGCGCCGCGAACTGCCATGGGTGAAGATCGAAAAACATTATGTTTTCGATGGGCCGGCAGGCAAAGAAACTTTGGGTGATCTTTTCGGCAGCAAGAGCCAGTTAATCGTCTATCACTTTATGCTCGGCCCCGGCTGGGAGGAAGGCTGCCCCAGTTGCTCATTCCTGGGCGACCACTTTGAAGGAAGTCTGGTGCACCTTGCCAATCGTGACGTAAGCTTTGTCGCAGTTTCACGCGCGCCACTGGCCCAGATTGAGGCTTTCAAAAAGCGGATGGGCTGGCGATTCAAGTGGGTCTCGTCTTTCGGGGATGATTTCAATTACGACTACAACGTTTCATTCAAACAAGACGATATCGCGCAGCACAATAGGTATTACAACTACCAGATTCAGGACCTCCCGCGTGAAGAAGCGCCGGGCGCGAGCGTGTTTTACAAAAACGCCACCGGAACTCTCTTCCACACATACTCCACTTATGGGCGCGGATTGGATATCCTCCTGGGTGCCTACAACTTTCTCGACATGGTTCCCAAGGGTCGCGACGAAAACGGCCTGGACTTTTCGATGTCATGGGTTCGCCATCATGACCGCTACCCCGAAGAGAAGACAGTGGCGCAAAAAAAAGCTGCATTCTGCTGCGGGAATGAGAGCAACCGATGAACGAATCAAGTTGCTGCACCGTGACCACCGGCGCGGTACGCAATACCTGGACCAGGACGGCGGATGGCAAAGCCCATCCGTCATCCGCCAAGCGGCAGGGGTTTGCGCTGGCAAAGTATTCGCTGCCGACGCTTATTCTGGTGTTATTGCCAAAATGTCCGGCTTGCTTCGCTGCCTATGTGGCTCTGGGAACGGGAATCTCTGTATCCATGACGGCAGCGTCACTTCTGAGGAATCTGCTTATCGTGATATGCGTAGCATTCCTCGTTTGGATCCTGGCCAGTGCCTTACGCTCCGCGCTGAGGAAGCGGCTGCGCCCGCTGTGGCAACTTTAGGACCAGAGATAGTCGTCTATAAATGGTTCACAGGCTGATTAAGGGCGTCGCAAGACGCCCTTTTTGAGGCGAGAAGCAGGAAATTCGTCGAACAGACTCGGTCGTTTGCCCCTACATGCGGATTCATTAAGAGCCGGGAGTAACTCAAGAGATAATATGTATACTAATTAATAAATAAGGCATCTGGAACGCCCGCCGATTAAGAGGTCTCCCGTGAAGTCCCTTCCCTTTTGTCTAGCATTTAGAGTGGTCATGCTTTGCTCAATTGCTCTGCAGGCGCAGACCAGCGGAAATGAGCAACACACTCAAGAACACCCAAAGCTTCTGCAGCGTCCATCCACGGCAGTAGCGGCGAACAGTCCGGTTGAGAATCCACCCACTCCGCAGCAAATCGAACTAACGGTGCCTGCTGGTACGCCGATCCGCATTGCAATCACAAAGCGGGTGCATATTGCCCACCAGGGAGCGACAGTAAACGGGAAAGTCACCGACACGGTGTACGCGTTTGATCAAGCCGTCATCCCCGCCGGCAGTCAGGTTCGCGGACACGTGGCGCGGGTGGCGCCAGTCTCGAAAATGCGCCGCACAATGGCGTTCGCAGATGCCGATTTCAGTCCTCCACACCAGTACACCGTGACGTTTGACAAGATCATCCTGAGTGATGGGCGGCAGTTGCCTGTGGTAACCACTGCGACGCCTGGCACGCAAAATGTGATTCACCTCACAAGCGATCCAGCGCGCGCGGCGAAAAGAAGAAACATAGCCACAAAGGCAGTTGATGACGCCAAGCAGCAGGTGAAGCAAATTTACCATGAGGCTCTAACCCAGATTAAATCGCCGGGCAAAATGCATCGCGCCGAGCAATACGTGTTGGCGCAACTTCCCTATCGCCGGCAGTATCTTGAACCCGGGACTCGCTTTAACGCGGACCTGAAAAAGCCGGTTGATTTTGGACCGGCAACGCGCGTACCTGAACAACTCGGCTCCGTCGGTACGGAACCTGCGCCGGATACGATGCTGCACGCGCGCCTTACGACAGAGGTCAGCTCAGCCACAGCAAAGCACGGTACGCCGATTGAAGCCGTGCTGACCGAGCCTGTGTTCAACGCTCATCATCAACTTTTGCTGCCCGTCAATAGCCGGATTGTTGGTCATGTGATGCACGCGAAACCTGCAGGCAAACTGCACCATAACGGTGAATTGCGCATTGTGTTCGAAAAAATAGAAACACCCGGAGGCCAGGCACAAGCCATGCGCGGAAGCCTGGAAGGCGTTGAGGTGGCGAGCGCCGCGAACATGAAGTTGGATAGCGAAGGCGGCGCCCACACCACTGACAGCAAGTCACGCTTTCTTTCTACCGGACTCGCTGTTCTGGGCGCCGCTGCCGCTTCGCATCCTGAAAGCGATTCGGGGGCTTCAGACGGGATTGCCGATCCCGCGACACGAGGGGTTGCAGGCGGTTCCGGTTTCAAACTGTTGGGCGCTATCGTGAGCCTAACCACAGATTCAAAAACATTCTCGTCCGCACTGGGCTTTTACGGTGCAGGAATGTCAGTTTATTCACACTTCCTTTCCCGCGGAAAGGAAGTTGTTTTCCCCAGGGATACCCCGGTGGAAATTACCTTTGAACGAGGTCATACCGATAGGCGACCTACGCCCTGAGGATCCGAAAAGACCTTTCTGCCATCCCGGCTATCAAGGATGTACTGAGACTGCGTAAGACGAAAGGCGAACTCCTACTAAGCAGTTTGACCTCCGACAATTCCGAGTTCTGTGCCCGGCAAAGGCTCGTTGGGCTTCATCCAATAAGCCATGATCGCACCAAACAGCAACAGGCCAATGCTGCCCAGGAATGGCAGGTCCCAGTTTTTCGTCTTGTCAATCACGTAGCCTGCCACAAGCGGTGAAACTGCAGCGGCCAGCGCCGAACCAACGTTCATCAAGCCGCTGGCTGAACCTGAAAAGCGCGGAGCGATGTCCATGGGGATAGCCCAGAATGGCCCGATGGTAAATTCGGCAAAGAAGAAAGCCGCGCTGAGACAGAGGGCAACGATGGTGAGATTGTGGGACCGTAAAACCGGAATCATGAATAACAGTGATAGCACAAAGCCTGCAATTACCAGGTTGCGACGCGCCTTGTTGCGGTCACCTGTCTTGATCAAGATACGATCGCTTACGACGCCGCCGACAGTATCCCCGATTACGCCAGCCAGGAACACGCCGCTGGAAAATAAGGCGGAGTTCTTCAGGTTCAGCTTGTAACCATGCATGAAGAACTGAGGCAACCAGGTGAGGTAAAGCCATAGTGTCCATCCATAGCAGAAATACACCAACGTGACCGGCGCCATGCGGAAAGTGAGCGCCTTCCACGGAACAGGATCCTTTTTTCTGTCTTTTTTCGCGGCGTAATCCGGGACGCGCGCCAGTTCTTCCGGAGTAATGCCGCGATGCGTGGCAGGATTATCACGGAAATAAAACCACCAGACCGCTGACCAGACAAGGCTCACTCCGCCCAGTGCCACGAAAGAGAGTCGCCAGGAACGCATGCCGATGAGAAACGCCACTAACGGAGGAGTGAAGAAATTTCCCAATCGGGCGAAGGAATGGGTAATGCCCTGGGCAAAGCCGCGTTTTTCCGCGGGGAACCAATCCGCCAGCGCGCGCGTGGCCGTGGGAAAAGTTGCGCCTTCACCCAGGCCAAGAATTACGCGGCACACAATTAATGCCGCAAAACTGCCGACGAGTCCAATCAGCATTGTGGAGCCGGCCCAAATAATTCCACAGACAGTAAGCGTGAGGCGCGCACCGAATTTGTCACTCAACCATCCGCCCCAGACCTGCAACGCCAGATACGCCCATCCGAATGCGGAGAACACCCAACCCATCTGGATAGTGCTGATGTGCAGATCGCGCTGAATCGATGGGCCCGCAGTGTTCACATTGATGCGATCAATGTAGGTAAGCCCATACATCAGGCAGACCATGAAGAGCACGAGGTTCGTGGAGGAAAAAATCCTCTGCAGAGGGCTGCGTGCGTCGGCGGCAGTCGCGAGTTTGGTATTGGGGGTGGCCATATGAGTGCCGCCAGTTTTATCAGGAAAGCCTCTCTGCGGCAATGATCTTCTTTGCATAATTAGGGAAAAGCTGATCTTCGCTTAAGAGGATGAAATCGGCTGCTATGTGCGCTCACCCCGCAAATAGGTTTCAGGCAACGTCCAGCTACTCAACCAGCATCACACCTATTTACGCCGCTCCGCAATCTTCGAGAAAAGAGACCCCATTGCCCCAAACGCTTGTGTTTAAGAAGTCTGGAAAAGCATTGCTTCAACCAACTCTGGCAGCCTCAAGAAGCGAAGTCAGGCCCAAAAAAACGGCTGCGATGTTCGCAGGCATGACCGAAGCTGAAGTTATCCGCAGGGCCCAGGCCGGCGACGCACAGTGTTTTGAAGCTCTCTATAACCACCACAAAAGGCGTATCTTTTCCCTCTGCCTGCGTATGACGAACAATTACGCACAGGCTGAAGACTTTATGCAGGAAGCCTTTCTGCAGCTCTATCGCAAGATTGCGTCATTCCGCGGCGAATCGGCATTCTCAACATGGCTGCACCGCCTCTCAGTGAATATTATTCTGATGCACTGGCGCAAGAAGGGCCTTAACGAAGTTTCACTGGAAGAAACTTTGGATCCCCAATCTGAAGATGGTCCCAGAAGAGACATTGGCAAACGGGATGAATCTCTTCACGGTTCTGTCGATCGCATGACGCTGGAAAATGCCATCTCAGGCCTTGCTCCCGGTTACCGGATTATTTTTGTGCTGCATGACGTGGAAGGCTATGAGCACAATGAGATCGCAGAAATGCTGGGCTGCTCGATTGGAAACAGCAAGTCTCAGCTCCACAAAGCGCGCATGAAATTGCGTACGTTGTTGCCACGGGCCAGCAGCACAAAGAACATCAACATCGAAACGCCAGAAATGGCCGTAGCCGCTTAAGATCCGCGCCGCTCAAGCAGACCCGATAATGAAAAGCTCGCCAAAGGCAAACTGTCCGGCGAGTTTTTTCACTACGCCGACCATAGTTCAGCGATCTCTATCACCCACCAAAGAAATCTTTCATTTGTTCCCAAAGCACAAGCTTTCCAGGATGCAGGCATCAATCCCTGCTGGGCTTTTTGGGCTTCAAATCGCAATCCTGCTTGACTCGCGCAAGATCAAGACCTGCCGGAGAGAACTCCGCGATTTCCGGACCTCTTGGTCCGGGGATTTGCACTTTGAAGATGTGCGCTGCCATTAGTTCGCGCGTGGTGCCTTTATCCATGGAGAGAAATCGCCCGCGTACCCAGTTCCAGCCGTGATAGTGGTGCGTGTCATCAACGCGGACCATCACTTCAATCTGCGGCTGTCCCCAGATACCAGGGCGATTGGGCGGTCCCAGCGGCATACCAGGGTTAAAGTCCGCATAAGTATATTTGCGATCAGTGCAGACCATTTCGATTCGGGGCTTGTAGTCAGGGCTCAGGCTCAGGTAATTGTCCGCCTGAAGTTCAAAGCGAACTTTTTTATAACCCGTCATCTTCTCTTCAGAACGAAACTCAACCCACTTGCCACCGACGCTGGAGCCGTCACCTTCTCCTTGATAAGGGCTCGCGACAGGATGCTGAGCAAGCGCCGAAAGCGTTGCCGCACCAAAGAACGCGAAAGCAGCAAAAATAAATCTCATGGATAAGACAGAAGGAAAATTTTTGGTGATGACGCTAAAAAATCGCGATGCTTTCAAGTTCGCCTCCGAACAAGATAATTCGCCAACCAGAACGAATGAAACTTAAATGATTTTGGACAGTATACAAATGCACGTTACGGGCCAAGTCGCAATCGCTCAATTTGCTGATTTTATTTGCCTATTATTGCGGCGCAACCAAAACTGGTGGTTTTCAGCCAGAGGGAATGGCTGTTTTAAGCCAGACTGAGCATTGATCGTTGCGCGAAATGAATTGGCTCCGGCCAACAGCTCTCAGGATTGATCTTTCTTCAGACGCAGTTCTCAATCGCTCTGGATTGTAAGAAGTTTCGTAAAACGACATTAACCGTGCTCCTGCTTCCCTGGGTACACTTCCCTTCCGATATACGGCTCACACAACTCGTCACTAAGCGGATTCATCTTATTGAATGAATTTTCGCGTATAAATCACGTAATATTGAGCGCAGATGCCGTCACTTCTGCTAGTTGATCCCGAGCCAAGCGTGATTGTAACGCTCAAGATGATTCTTGAACGCGACGGCTACGAGGTAAGCACCGCGACATCATACGCCGCAGCAACGCTCCTGCTGCAAAGCGAGAGCTGGGATATTCTGATTACAGAGCTCGATCTTGAAGCAGAAGCTCTGGGGCTGCGTTTGGCCGAGGAAGCGAAATCTCTGCAGTCGCATCCTGCGATTTTCGTTTACGCTTCCTATCCAAATGTTGAGCGTTTGCGCGCCGCACTTGCATTGCGCGTGGATTATTGCGGATTCAAACCGCTGGAAGTGGACGAGATACGCAAAGTCGTCCGACTGTTGCTTGCGCGCAATTGCGCCAATAAAACACATAGGCTGCGAGTCCCACGGTAAAGATAGTCCCGACCGCAGTTCTAGAGGCTTCAGAGGAGTACAATAATTTATAAGCTCCAGAGAAACATCCACCTTCCATGTCGCAGCCTTCTCTTCTCATCGTCGATGACGAAATTAATGTGGCTCTCACATTACAGATGGTCTTTGAGAGAGAAGGATATTCCGTACGAACCGCGAATAGTTGCGCCAGCGCTCTGAATCTTTTGGCGAACGGACACATGTTTGACGCGGTGATTACTGATCTAAACATGGAAAAGGAAAACATAGGCCTGGAAGTTGCAAGAGCAGCTTTGCGGTTGAATCCCAGGCCGGCAGTGGTTTTATGTACTGGATACGCGAGCATCGATAATTCCGCAGCCGCCTTGAAGATGAAAGTAGATTATTTTGCCACCAAACCCGTGGATCTTGAGGAACTGAAACGCGCGGTAAGCCGACTGATGGCGTTTCGCGAGCATTCCGGCGAGAGAAATGAAAAGTCATGAGCGAGTCAATTAAAACGACGAAAACAGCGCTGATTGTTCATTCGGATATGAGCGTGCTCTCGGCTTTTCAAAGCTCCTTTGTCGGTAAAGGATACGTCGCTATTCTGGCCCGTGATCTGCCCACCGCGCTGCTGGCTCTTACACAGCACTTTTTTGATGTTGCCGTCATCTCTTCCCGCCTGGCGGAAGGCGGTGATGGATGGCCGCTGGCCGGGGTCGTCCACCTGATTTTTCCCAAAGCCTTTGTTGGAGTGCTCACGCCGGAAACCAACGTGCTCACCTTGCAAGCCGCCATCAATAACGGTGTAACGCAGATTTTTGATGCCGCCATCCTTCCTGAGCAGGTGGTAAGTGCCTTATTGGCGGGGCCGCAAACCGGTCCGCCAAAAGCTTCCACTGAGCCCGGCGCTTCCATTCAGTAAACAACTGCTACCCAAACGCAATCCACGGAAGTCAATCTCACACCCTATCTTTCAAGAGTTATGCATGCTCACTGTAGGATGGCTGCACGCCTGCCGCAAGTGGTTCCAATTCTCGGCGAGATAAACTTGCAGGTCCGCTTCTGACCAGAAGAGTTTTGCCGTGATATTGCATCCCGTGCATTTCAATGAAACATCGTTTCCTACAGCGTGAGGATCAATGCGGCGGCCACAGCGCGCGCATTCAATATCGCGGGCTACAAAGCCTTTTTGGGGAGCACACTCGCCCACAAACCTGAGGCCATCAGCGTCCCTGGAAATTCTCATTCTTTCACCCGGAAGGCACTTTCCTTCGCGATAAGACATACTCCACAGTCAAATAGTTGCCTCAGTTCGCCAGCCACAAATGTTGGTTGCGATTGCGAACTTCCCTGTTCTCCGTGTCTCCGCCGCGCGCCGGGGTAGGTTCTGTTCCCGATCACGGCGATGTCGGCGTTCTCAGCGATTCCTGCCCCGTTCTCCGTGTCTCGGTGAACCTGTGAAAAAACCATGTTAGGGCAAGCGATCATAGCTAGAGTGTCCCTATCCTCGACACCTGGGAGCTTTGCATTCTCCGTGCGCTGCCGTAGCTACTGCTTCTTACATCGGCATCGGCAC